>JBBQOR010000045.1:0-9404 GCA_038331055.1 Burkholderiales bacterium | reverse complement strand
CTTTAGCTTTCCCGACTCGTAAGCCTCAAGAACTTCAAGTTCGTACGGATCAAGCTTAGACATCGTCTGACTCCTTCGCGATAAAGTCGCGGGTGGCCTTCCGGCTCGGGATGATGGTTTTAAGGAAGAAGTGATCGACCTCTTCGACGAAGGGAACCAGGAAGGCGTAGCCTGCCACTTCAACGACCATGATCTTCTGTCGAGGGTACTTCTGTGGGTTCTGATGCGGCACGATCTCCAGCAGCGCGCCCGCTTCCACTGCAACCGTGATGTCCTCGAACGAAACGCCACGCTCTTGCTTCAGCTCGTCATTCTTGTCGGGCGGCCACCGAAACGGTTTCATCGTTCAAGATCGTAGCAGACCGTGTGCCGTTTGTCTTCAGCGGTGCTGCGGACAAGTACTCGGGTGGTTTGCGACGCCTAAGGTTCGAGCCAAGCCCGGTGATTCGGCGATCGCCGAAAACGCACACGACCGAGGAACCGGTCGTGGCGGCCACCAAGGCTGGGCGGGCCGGCTCTAGCAAATTCAACGTATGCATTAAGGGGGTAGCGAAGCCGAGAGCGGGATCGAGCGCGGTCGCTGCGTCGAGTTCGGGTCGGCCGCGTTAGCGGACCGGCACGGAACTGTTCGCGCTGCAGTTCGACCTGTGTACTGAGGTCGGTGATCACTTGATGACATTGCGCCAGAGTCAAAGGCGCTGAGTCTGATGCCGATGTACCGCACGAACGCCCATTCGGCACCGCCTCGGTCGGCGGTGCGCCACTATCAACTGGTGTGCGAACCGGCATCGTGGGCCGGACGGTAGCGAAGAAAGTTCGGTGTGTCGCGCGAATCGAACCCTACCCAGCAGGGAAGCTTCGTCGCAGTGCCGCCCGCAACCTCACGGCCGAGGACCGACGTCATCTGGCTGTCTGGCTACCCCCTGAATACGTACCGCCCAAGAGCGAGCCGGCCACCGCCCGCGCTTGAGTCGCCGCTGAAAACGAGGGGTCGAGCCCAGCGGCCTTGGCAATCCTGCCGATCGGCGGGAGGGTTCAACTGGCCCTCAACGGTTTGGGCTTTCACGCAGCGGGCACGGAAGTCAACGGCTGCCTTCGCCGCGCGCAGCGGCGGGCCGACGCGGGCCCGTGTGCGGCTCGCCCGCCAGCGCCCGGCCCAGTTGCCGCGCATGCCGCTGAAGTGCCGCGGCGACCTCCAGTCGCCGCGTCTCGTTCAGCCTGGCCGAGACAGCCGCCACGCTGAGGGCGCCGATCGGCTCGTCGGCCGGAAAGGCCACGCCCACCGCGGCGGTGCCGTGCACGATCGGGCCGTCGAGGAAGGCGAAACCACGGGCGCGGCCTTCGCGCACCGCAGCGCGTACCTGGTCCGCATCCAGGTTCGACAGCTTGGCGTAGCGATGCGCGTTGGCGTCGATGATCTCGTCGGCCTCGGCCGGCGGCATGGCGCAGAGGATGGCCAGCCCGCCGGCCCCGATGCCCAGTGGTCGGCGGATGCCGACATCCAGCGTGAGCGCCTTGATCGGGTAGTCGCCCAGCGCGCGCGCCGAGCAAACCGCCTCGAGCCCGCGGCGCTCGCTCAGGTAGACCGTGTCCTGGGTGGCCTCGGCCAGTTCGAGCAAGGCGGGCTCGCAGCGCTCGGCCAGCGGGTGGCGCGGCCGCGCCAGCAGGCCCAGCTCGTGCAGCAGCGGGCCGATCACGTACTTGCGCGTGACCGCGTGGCGCTCGACCATGCCTTCCAGCTCCAGCCGCTGCAGCATGCGGAAGCAGGTGGAGGTCGGCAGCCCGGTAGCGGCCGTCACATCGCCCAGCCGCATGCCGCTGCGCCCGCGTGAGGCGACGACACGCAGCATGCCCACCACGCGTTCGATGCTCTGGGTGCCGCTGCGCCGGGCCGCGGTACTGCCGCCGGTCGTCATGCCGCGCACCCGCTGCAGCGGCCTGGCCGTAGACCATCGCATTGCCACGATGCGGCAGAACTGCGGGTTCTCGCGTACACAGCTGCGCTGCTGATGCCCTTCAATGCGGGTCTCCTCGATCTTCCACAACTTGCCATCTTGTGAGAATGCTAGCAGCCACCCCACCGCAGACGATGACCGAGAAGATCCTGGCGCGGGCCAGCGGCCGCGCCTTCGTGCGGCCCGGCGACGAGATCGAGGCCCGACCCGACTACGTCATCAGCTACGACTTCCCGGGCTACACCGACGTGTTCTTCCGTGAGGCGCGCGAGGAGTTCGGCGTGTCCCGCGTGTCCAGCCCCGAACGCTTCGTGCTCTTCATCGACCACATGGTGCCGGCCGCCACGCCCAAGGAAGAAGAACTGCACCGCGGCACCCGCGCCTGGGGCCTGGCGCAGGGCGTCCCGGTGCATGAGCGCAAAGGCATCGGGCACCAGGTGTCGGCCGAGCTCGGCTACGCCACGCCCGGGGCCTTCCTGGTGCACTTCGACGGCCATGTCAGCCAGCTCGGCGCGTTCGGCGTGTATGCCTTCGGTGCGCGCAAGGGCGTGCTCGAGGCTTTTGTCTCCGAGACACTGGCGATGATCGTGCCGCCGACGGTGAAGATCGTCATCACCGGTGCGCTGCAACCGGGCGTCATGGCGCGCGATGTCTTTCATCACCTGGTGCGGGTGATGGGGCCGTCGTCTTGCGCCTTCATGGCGGTGGAGCTGGCCGGGCCGGTGATCGACGCGATGAGCATCGAAGGTCGGCAGACGGTCTGCGGGCAGGCGATGTTCCTGGGCGCAAACACCATGCTCATCGCGCCCGACGAGCGCACGCTGGCCTGGGCGGCCGGCCGCTCCAAGCTCGACCTCGCGCCGGTCTACCCCGATGCGGACGCGGTCTACGAGCGCGTCGTCACGATCGATGTCTCGGCGCTGCAGCCGATCATCGTCGTGCCGCCCAGCCCGGCGAACACGCGCGATCTGTCCGAGCACCTGGGGATCGAAGTCCACAGCGGCTACCTCGGGTCTTGTGCCAGCGGGCGCCTGGAAGACCTGCGGATTGCGGCCGAAGTGCTGCGTGGCCGCCAGGTGAAGCCCGGCTTCCAGCTGCATGTGGTGCCCACCTCGCAGGCCATCATGGTGCAGGCCGCGCGCGAGGGCCTGATCGAATGCCTGGCCGAGGCCGGCGCGTTCATCAGCTCGCCCACCTGCGACTACTGCTACGGGCGCATCGCGACCATGGCCGATGGCCAGCGTGCGGTCTCCACCGGCACGCTGAACACGCCCGGCCGCATGGGCAGCGTGGACTCCGAGATCTACCTGTGCAATGCCGCCGTCGTGGCCGCCTCGGCGATCGAGGGCCGCATCGCCGACCCGCGCCCTTACCTGGCCGCGCCGCGATGAGCCTCGCGAACTTGCCGAAACTGCACAACCTTCGCGGCCGCGTGGCCTGGGTGTTCGACGAGGACGACTTCGACATCGACCTCATCATCGGCGTGCGCAACATCAAGATCACCGACCTGGACGAGCTGGCCGCGCTGGCGATGGCCGACCGCGAACCGGGCTTCGCTGCCACGGTGCAGCGCGGCGATCTGCTGGTGGGCGGGCGCAATTTCGGCTACGGGCACCCGCACTACCCGGCGATGCGGGCGATGCGCCATCTGGGCATCGCCGGCGTGGTGGCCGAGTCGTTCTCGCCCGGCTTCTTTCGCGGCGAGATCAGCATGGGCTTCCCGCTGGTCACCTGCCCGGGCATCGTCGCCGCGGTCGAGCGCGGCGACGAGATCGAGGTCGACTGGGCCGCCGTGTGTGTGCACCACCCGCGCAGCGGCCGTAGGCTGCCCCTGCTGCCGCTGGCAGCCACCGAGCGGCAGACGCTCGAGGCCGGCGGCCTGATCCCGTATCTCAAGGCGCGGCGCGCCAGCAGCCAAGGAGTGCCCACATGAACACGGCCGACATGAACACTGCGCGAAAGCAACTCCGCCAGCACCTGTCCACCGGGGCCACCTTCTGGTTCGCCGGGGCGCAGGACGCGCTGTCAGCGCTGCTGGTCGATCAGTCGGGCTTCGACGGCGTGTTCACCACCGGCTTCGGTATCTCGGCCTCGCTGCTCGGCCAGCCCGACATGGAGCTGTACACGCTGAGCGAGAACGTCCAGGTGGTCGACCACATCGTCAACGTCGTGCGCAAGCCGGTCTTCGCGGATGCCGACACGGGCTACGGCGGCGTGCTCAACGTCGGGCGCACCGTGCGCGCCTTCGAGAAGGCAGGCGTCGCGGCGCTGTCGATCGAGGACCAGGTCAGCCCCAAGCGCTGTCCGGCCGCAGCGGCGGCCTCGGTCACGCTGAGCGTGGCGGACGCCGTCGCGAAGGTGCACGCCGCGGTCGATGCGCGCCAGGACCGTGACCTGTTGATCGTCGCCCGCACCGATGTGGCCGATCCGCACGAGGCGCTCGACCGCGCCGCGCGCTATGCAGAAGCCGGTGCCGACCTGATCCAGCCGATCTCGCGCACCTTCTCGTCGTACGCTGATCTGGTGCAGCTGCGCGAGGTCTGCGGCCGGCCGCTGTCGCTGCAGCTCATGGAAGGCACCTGGATGGCTGGCCTGGATCGTTCGCAGATCGAGTCGGTGGCGGGCTTCGCCACCTATCCGCTGGTCACGCTGATGAGCATGGTGCACGCGGTGCAGGGCAACCTCGCGGCGCTGTCGCCCAGCCGCGGCGGGCCCTTGGATCACCTGCCCAGTGGCCGCACCACCATGAACGAGTTCAAGACGCTGATCGGGTGGCAAACGCTGGAGCAGCGCCAGGAGCACTACGAGCTGGGCAGGCCCTCGGCGTGACCGATTCCTGCCCCCGCCGTCGCACGCACAAAACGACCTATACGACCCCTCGAGGAGACCCACGATGACCACCACCCGCCTGCTCGCTGGCGCTGCCCTGATCGGCACGGCCCTGATGGCCGCCTTGCCGGCCCTGGCGCAGAGCGCCGCGTTTCCGAACAAGCCGATCCGCATCATCGTGCCCTACCCGGCCGGCGGCGCCACCGATGTGGCGGCACGCCTGGTGGCCCCGCGGCTGCAGGAAGAACTCAAGCAGAGCGTGGTCGTCGAGAACCGCCCGGGCGCCAGCGGCAACCTGGGCATGGCGGCGCTGCTGCAGGCCCCGGCCGACGGCTATACGCTGGCGATGAGCCTGACCGGCATGCTGTCGATCAACCCCGTGACCTTCAGCAAGGCCGGCTTCACCGCCGCCGATGTGGTGCCGATCGCCCGCATCTCGCTGGCCCCGCTGATGCTGGTGGCGCCGGCGGACTCGCCCTGGAGGACAGCGCAAGACCTGGTCGCCGCCGGCAAGGCCGCGGGCAAGGGCGGGCTGCCGTACGGCTCGACCGGTGCCGGTGGTATTTCGCATGTCGCCTCGGAGCTGCTCAACAACGTCGCCGACGGCAACTTCACCCATGTGCCCTACCGCGGCGGCGCGCCGTTGGCGCTGGCGCTGATGGCCGGCGAGGTCCGCTGGGGCCTGCTGGGCACCGCCGATGCGCGCGGCCAGATCCAGGCCGGCAAGCTGAAGGCGCTGGGCCAGCTGCGCGCCACGCGATCAGAGCTGTGGCCCGACGTGCCGACGCTGACCGAGCAGGGCATCCGCGGCGGTGTCGACTTCGACATGTGGTTCGGCCTGGTCGCGCCGGCCAGGACACCGCCGGCCGTGATCACCTTGCTCAGCGAGAAGGTCGCCCAGATCGTGGCCGAGCCGGAGTTTCGGCGGCGCCTGAACGAGCTTGGTGGTGTGGCACCGGTGACGGGCAACACGCCAGAAGCCTTCGCCGAGGTGATCCAGCGCGAACTCGCTGTGCTGCCGAAGACGGCCCTCGGTCTGGGCTTGAAGCTGGACTGAAGCTGGACTGAAGCTGGACTGAAGGGCGGGCCGGGGCCGTGCCCAGCCTCAGCCCGCGATGCGCGGCGACGCGGCCAGCAGCGCCCTTGTGTAGGCATGCTGCGGGTGGTCGAACACGGCGTCCCGGGTGCCTCGCTCGACCACCACGCCGTGCTGCATCACCAGCACATGGTCGGCCATTTGCTCGACCGCGCCCAGGTCATGCGAGATGAACAGGCAGGCAAAGCCGTGCTGGCGCTGCAGCGTGCGAAAGAGCGCCAGCACCTGCGCCTGGATGCTCATGTCGAGCGCCGACACCGGCTCGTCGGCCACCACGAAGGCTGGTCGGCGCACGATCGCGCGGGCGATCGCCACGCGCTGGCGCTGGCCGCCTGACAACTCATGCGGAAGGCGCTGCGCGAAGCCGGCCAGGCCGACTTCATCGAGCACCTCGGCCACCCGCCGGGCCCGGGCCGCGGCGTCGAGCCCCTGGACCAGCTTCAGCGGTTCATCGACGATGTCGCCGATGCGCTGGCGCGGGTCGAGCGAGGAATAGGGGTCCTGGAAGACCAGCTGGCAGGCCAGGCGAAAGCGGCGCAGGCCGGCCGGATCGGCGGCGCTGACAGGCTGTCCGCGATAGCGCACTTCGCCCGCGCTGGGTGGCACCAGATGCAACAGCGCACGCCCGAGCGTGGTCTTGCCCGAACCGCTGCCGCCGACCACGGCCAGCGTCTGGCCCGGGTGGATGTCGAGATCGACGCCGCGCAAGGCGAGCGTCGGCGGCCGGCGCCCGAACAGCCCGCTGCGCGCGCCGGGGTAGCTCAGGCGCAGGTTGCGCACTTCGATCAGCGCCGGGCCCTCACCGGGTGGCACGCTCTTCTCAGTGCCGCGGCGCGGCATCGCATCGACCAGGGCCTGGGTGTAGGCGTGCGTCGGCGCACGCACAAGCTGTGCAGCGCCGCCGCTTTCGACGACCTGGCCCTTGCGCATCACCACGGCGCGCTGCGCGTAGCGTGCCACCAGCCCCAGGTTGTGCGTGATCAGCAGCACCGCGGTGCCGCTGTCGCGTGCCAGTTCCTGCATCAGGTCGAGCACCTCGGCCTGCACCAGCGTGTCGAGCGCGGTGGTCGGCTCGTCGGCGATCAGCAGGCGCGGCTCGAGCAGCATCACGCTGGCCAGCATGATGCGCTGGCGCATGCCGCCGCTGAACTCGTGCGGGTAGGCGCGCAGGCAACGCCGCGGCTGGCTGATCTGGATGCGGTCGAGCATCGCCACGCAGCGCTCTTCGATCTGCGCCGCGGACAGCGTGGTGTGCTGCCGCAGGCCCTCGGCCATCTGCGTGCCGATGCGCTGCGCCGGGTTGAGCGAGACCATCGGCTCCTGGAACACCATGCCGATCTGCGCCCCGCGCAGCGCGCGCAGGCGCCGCGGCGTGGCCTGCAGCAGGTCTTCGCCATCGAGCAGGATGTCGCCGCTGCTGACCCTCACCCCGGGCGGCAGCAGGCCCAGCACGGCGCGCGCCGCCATCGTCTTGCCGCTGCCCGACTCGCCGACGATGGCCAGGCATTCGCCGCGCGCCAGATGCAGGTCGATGCCGTCCACCAGAGGGCCTTGTGCGCTGTGCACGCGCAGCGCCTTCACCTGCAGCAAGGGGGCAACATCGGAGGCCACCACAGCGCCGCTCATGCCGCCGCCATGCGCGGATCGAGCCTGTCGCGCAGGGCATCCCCCAGCAGGTTGATGCCCAGAAGCGACAGCGCGATGCACAGCCCGGGCGCCAGCCCCAGCCACACTGCCGACTGCATGTAGGGCCGCCCGCCGGCGAGCATGTTGCCCCAGGTGGGCGCGGGCGGCGGCACGCCCAGGCCGAGGAAGCTCAGCGCACTTTCGCCCAGCAGCACCCAGCCGAACATGCTGGTGGCCAGCACCGCCACCGGCGCCACGATGTTCGGCAGCACATGGCGCCACATGGTCGTCCACTCGGGGTTGCCGATCATGCGCGAGGCCTCGACGAACTCGCGCTCCCGCAGGCCCAGCACGGTGCCGCGCACCACGCGGGCCACGCTGGGCGCATAGGCCAGGCCGAGCGCCAGCACGATGCCCCAGCGGTTGGCGCCCACCACCACCATCAGCGCGAGTGCCAGCAGGATGCCGGGGAAGGCGAGCAGCGTGTCGTTCAGCGCCATCAGCACACGGTCGGTCCAGCCGCGAAAGAAGCCGGCGATGACGCCGATGGCCACGCCCAGGGCCACGGCGAAAGCCACCGTCGTGCCCGCCACCAGCGTGCTGGTGCTGGCCCCGGCCATGATGCGGCTGAGCACATCGCGCCCGAACTCGTCGGTGCCCAGCCAGTGGGCCGCCGAAGGCGCCTGCAGCTTGGCGCGCAGGCCCAGGGCCAGCGGGTCGAATGGCGTCCAGACCAGCGCCAGCAGCGCCATCGCCAGCGTCGTGCCGACCAGCAGTGCCCCGACCACCGCGTTGGCGCGGGCCTTCATTGCACGGTCACGCGCGGGTCGAACACCGGATACAGCAGGTCGACCACCAGGTTGATCAGCACGTAGATCAGCGCGGTGAACAGCAGCACGCCCTGCACCACCGGGTAGTCGCGCGCAAAGATCGCATCCACCAGCAGGCGGCCCAGCCCGGGCAGCGTGAACACCGTCTCCAGCACCGCGATGCCGCCCAGCAGGTTGCCCAGCACCAGGCCGATCAGTGTCAGCGTCGGCGCGAAGGCGTTCGGCAGCACGTGGCGCGCCAGCACCTGCCACTCGGGCACGCCCTTGGCGCGGGCGTGTGTCACGTACTCCAGGCGCAGCACCTCGATCGCGCTGGCGCGCGCCAGCCGCGCGAGAACGCCGGTCTCGATCATCACCAGCGTCACGATCGGCAACACCAGGTACAGCGCGCCGGCGCTGAAGTCCTGCGTCATCGGCACATAGCCGACCACCGGGAACCAGCCCAGGTGCAAGCCGAAGAACAGCAGCAGCAAGAGGCCGAGCCAGAAGCTGGGCACCGACAACAGCAGCGTGGCGCCGAGCACGATGAACAGATCGGCCGGCCGGTTCTGCTGCCAGGCGGCGATCAGGCCGGCCGGCACGGCCAGCAGGGCCGCCAGGGCCACCGCCACCAGCACGATCGACGCACTGACACCGAAGCGCTCCCAGATCAGCGGCAGCACCGCCTGCTGGTCGGTGATCGAGCGGCCCAGGTCGCCGCGCAGCACTGCCGCGCCCCACTTGGCAAACTGCAGCGGCAGCGGCGCATCCAGCCCCATGCGGGCGCGCTGGTCGGCCACCTGCGCGGCATCCGCGGTGTCGCCCAGCATCAGCTGCACCGGGTCACCCGGGATCAGCCGCATGAGCGTGAACACCGCCAGCGCCACCAGCAGCAGCGTGGGCAGCGTCAGCAGCAGCCGGCGCAGCACATAGGCCAGCATCGTGCTGCGCCGACCTTGATGGGCTGAAGCGGGCCGCTAGCGTGCGCTCAGGGCTGCAGCCGCACGTTCCACAGCCGCGGGGGGGGCCCCGGCCCCCCCCAGACGCCCGCCGCCATTAGGGGCATAGCGGCCCAAAAGCAGCCCGTGT
>JBBQOR010000044.1:0-9469 GCA_038331055.1 Burkholderiales bacterium | reverse complement strand
AACGCCGTGCACGGCTCTGACGCGCCGGAGACCGCCGCCGCCGAGGTGGCGTTCTTCTTCCCCGGCATGCAGGTCCACAGCCGCTGAGCGCTGCAGGCCGACTGCACGCCGACTGCACGCCGGTTACGGGTCGGCGCGGTCAACGCCCCATGGTCAACCTGCTCGACTTCGACCTCGATGGCCTGACCGCCTACTGCGAAGGCCTGGGCGAGAAACGCTTCCGCGCCGTGCAGCTGTTTCGCTGGATCCACCAGCGCGGCCAGATCGACTTCAGCCAGATGAGCGACCTGGCGCGCTCGCTGCGCGACAAGCTGGTGCTGCAGGCCGAGTTGAGGCTGTTGCCGGTGCTCTCAGAGCATCGGTCGGCCGACGGCACCGTCAAGTGGCTCTTCGATGTCGGTGCCGGCGACGCGGTGGAAACCGTTTTCATCCCCGAGCAGGACCGCGGCACGCTGTGTGTCTCTTCGCAGGCGGGTTGCGCCGTCGGCTGCCGCTTTTGCTCCACCGGCCACCAGGGGTTCAGCCGCAATCTCACCAGCGGCGAGATCGTCGCCCAGCTCTGGCACGCCGAACACCGGTTGCGCCAGGCTGGCGGCCCGAGGGCGATCGACAACGTCGTCATGATGGGCATGGGCGAGCCGCTGCAGAACTATGCCGCGCTGCTGCCGGCGCTGCGCGTGATGCTCGATGATCATGGCTACGGCCTGTCGCGGCGCCGCGTGACGGTGTCCACTTCAGGCGTGGTGCCCTTCATCGACCGCCTGCGCGACGATTGCCCGGTGGCGCTGGCGGTCTCGTTGCACGCCCCTGACGACGCGCTGCGCGACAACCTGGTGCCGCTGAACCGCAAGGTCCCGTTGGCCGAGCTGCTGGCGGCCTGCCGACGCTACCTCGAGCGCGCGCCGCGCGACTTCATCACCTTCGAGTACTGCATGCTCGACGGCGTCAACGACAGCGACGCGCAGGCCCGTGCCCTGGTGCAGCTGGTCCGTGAGCACGAAGTGCCGTGCAAGTTCAACCTGATCCCGTTCAACCCCTTCCCGGCCTCGGGTCTGAAGCGCTCTCCGCGTGAGCGCGTGACGGCCTTTGCCGGTGTGCTGCAGGAGGCTGGATTCGTGGCCACCGTGCGCAAGACACGCGGCGACGACATCGATGCCGCCTGCGGGCAACTGGCGGGCGAGGTGCAGGACCGTACGCGCGCCGTTGAGCGCATGGCGGCGCGGCGCGTGATCGCCATCGAGCCGGCCTTGAGCGGGCCGCCGTGAACGCGCCGGCTGGCCGGCCCGCGATCAGATGGCTGGCGGCGCTGGTGACTGCCGCGGTTCTGGGTGGGGCCGGTTGCATGGTGCCCGAGCGCACCACCGTGACGAGCAGCCAGAATGAACAGGGCGATCCGCAGCGCCGGGCGCAGGTGCGGCTCGAACTGGCCTCGCTGTACTTCTCGCGCGGCCAGCATGCGGTGGCGCTGGACGAGGTGCGCGTGGCGCTGGCAGCGCGTCCCGACATGGCCGAGGGCTTCAGCCTGCGCGGTCTGATCCAGGCGGCGATGGGCGAAAGCAAGCTGGCCGAAGAGAGTTTCCAGCGCGCGCTGCAACTGGCGCCGCGCGATGCCGACACGATGCACAACTACGGCTGGATGCTCTGCCAGACGCAGCGCTACGCCGATGCCGAGACGCAGTTCCAGCGCGCGCTGGCGCAGCCGCAATACGGCTCGGCCGGGCGCACGCTGTCGGCGCAGGGGCTGTGCCAGGCGCGCGAGGGCCGCTTGTCCGAGGCCGAGCGCAGCCTGTCGCGCGCCTACGAGCTGGATCCGGCCAACCCCTTCATCGCCTTCAACCTGGCCGAGGTGCTGCTGCGCCGCGGCGAGCTCGAGCGCGCTCGCTTCTATGTGCGACGCGTCAACTCACGCGCCGACCAGAGCAACGCGCAGACGCTGTGGCTGGCCGCGCGCATCGAGCACAAGCTGGGCAACGTCGACGGCGCGCGTGAGTGGGGCACCCGGCTGCGCGAGCGATTCCCGCAGTCCGGTGAAGCCTTGCAGTTCGAGCGCGGGCGCTTCGATGACTGAGCCGGCCAGCCCGCCGCCGCCACAGCCTCCGGTGGCCGGGGCGCCCGAGCCCACCGCCGGCGCGCTGCTGCGCGCCGCGCGTGAGCGCCAGGGCCTGCACATTGCCGCGCTGGGCGCGGCGCTGAAGATCGCGCCGCGCAAGCTCGAAGCCATCGAGCGCGACCGCTGGAACGATCTGCCCGACGCCGCCTTCGCGCGCGCGCTGGCGCAGGCCATGTGCCGGGCGCTGAAGATCGATCCAGCGCCGGTGCTGGCGCGCATGCCCAGCGCCGGCAAACTGCCGCTGGACCAGGTCGGTGGGGGCCTCAACACACCGTTCCGTGACCGCCCGGGGCGCGGCGTCGAGCCCGCGTCCGCTGCTGCGCTGCGTCGCCCGATGCTCTGGGCCGGCGGCCTGATGCTGCTGGGAGCGGTGGGCGTGGCCACCGTGCCGTCGTCCTGGTGGACGGGGCCGCCGCCGCAAGCGGCGCCGGCCGCCGAGGCGCCCTCGGCGCCCCCCGCAGCCTCGGCGGCCGCCGATGGCGCTTCGGCGCCTGCCGCGGTGGTGGCCGCCCCCCCGGTGCCCTCCGCCATGCTGGTGGAGACGGTGCACTCGGCGCCGCCTGCCGGCGGCACGTCGGCCGAGGTTGCCGGCGCGCTGGTGTTGCGCGCGCGTGAGCCCTCCTGGGTCGAGGTGGCCGACGGCAACGGGCAACTGCTGGTCTCGCGCATCCTGCAACCCGGAGAAAGCCTGGGCCTGGATGGGGTACCGCCGCTGCGGGTGAAAATCGGCAACGCGGCTGCCACGCAGCTGAGCTACCGCGGGCGAGCGATCGAGATCGCCCCCAATGCGCGCGACAACGTCGCGCGGCTCGAATTGCCCTGATGACTGAAGGACACCCACCGATGGACATCACCGACGACGACATGATTCCGCTGGCCAGCCCGGCGCCGCGCCGTTCGCGCCAGGCTACCGTGCGCTGGGGCAGCCGCGTCGTCACCATCGGCGGCGACGCGCCGGTGCGCGTGCAGTCGATGACCAACACCGACACCGTGGACGTGATCGGCACCGCGATCCAGGTCAAGGAACTTGCGCAGGCCGGCTCGGAGATCGTGCGCATCACGGTGAACACGCCTGAGGCCGCCGAGGCGGTGCCGCACGTCCGTGAGCAGCTCGACCGCATGGGCATCGACACCCCGCTGGTCGGCGACTTCCACTACAACGGCCACCGCCTGCTGCACGACTTTCCGGCGATGGCCCAGGCGCTGTCAAAGTACCGCATCAACCCCGGCAACGTGGGCAAGGGCGACAAACGCGACCGCCAGTTCGCGCTGATGATCGAAGCCGCGATGCGCTGGGACAAGGTGGTGCGCATCGGCGTCAACTGGGGCAGCCTGGACCAGGAGCTGCTGGCGCACATGATGGACGAGAACGCGCTGCGCGCAGCGCCCTGGGAAGCCAAGCAGGTGATGGTGCGAGCGCTGGTCAGCTCGGCGCTGCAGTCGGCCGAGCACGCGCGCGAGCTGGGCATGGATCCGGACCAGATCATCATCAGCTGCAAGGTCAGCGGCGTGCAGGACCTGATCACCGTCTACCGCGCATTGGCCCGGCGTTGCGACTACGCGCTGCACCTGGGCCTGACCGAAGCCGGCATGGGCACCAAGGGCACGGTGGCGTCGGCGACCGCGCTGGCCGTGCTGCTGCAGGAGGGTATCGGCGACACCATCCGCGTAAGCCTGACGCCGCAGCCCGGCGAGGCGCGCACGCAGGAGGTGGCGGTGGCGCTCGAGATCCTGCAATCGCTCGGCCTGCGCACCTTCAACCCCAGCGTCACCGCCTGCCCCGGCTGCGGCCGCACCACCAGCAGCACTTTCCAGGAACTGGCCAAGCAGATCGACGACTTCCTGCGTGCGCAGATGCCGGTGTGGAAGCTCCGCTATCCCGGGGTCGAGAACCTGCGGCTGGCAGTCATGGGCTGCATCGTCAACGGCCCCGGCGAGAGCAAGCACGCCGATATCGGCATCAGCTTGCCCGGCACCGGCGAGGCTCCTGCGGCGCCGGTGTTCATCGACGGCGAGAAGGCGCTGACGCTGCGCGGCGAGCACATCGCGCAAGAGTTCCACAAGATCGTCGAAGACTACATCGAGCGCCGCTACGGCGCTGCGGTGCCGGCGAACTGAACGCGCGACGCGCGCGCCCTGGCCGCCACCGGCGGCCTCACCCCTGCTGATCCCAAATGGCTGAACGACTGAGTGCCGTCAAAGGCATGAACGACCTGCTGCCGCCCGAGGCGGCGCGCTGGGAATGGTTCGAGGACGTGGTGCGCCGCCTGCTGGCACGCCACGGCTACCGCAACATGCGCACGCCGGTGCTCGAGCCGACGGCGCTGTTCGTGCGCGGCCTGGGCGAGGTGACCGACATCGTCGAGCGCGAGATGTACTCGTTCGAGGATGCCCTCAACGGTGACCGCCTGACGCTGCGCCCCGAGGCCACCGCCGGCATCGTGCGCGCGACCATCGAGCACAACCTGCTGTACGACGGCCCCAAGCGCATCTGGATGCTCGGCCCGATGTTCCGCCACGAGCGGCCGCAGAAGGGCCGATACCGGCAGTTTCACCAGCTGGATGTCGAGGCGCTGGGTTGCCCGGGGCCGGATGTCGATGCCGAACTGATCCTGCTGCTGCGTGCGCTGTGGCGCGAACTGGGCCTGCAGGAAGGGCGCGACCTTCGGCTGGAGATCAACAGCCTGGGCCAGCCCGACGAGCGCCGTGCCCACCGCGCGGCGCTGATCGCGCACCTCGAGTCGCACGCCGGGCTGCTGGACGACGATGCGCGCCGGCGCCTGCACAGCAACCCGCTGCGCATCCTGGACACCAAGAACCCGGCGCTGCAGCCCGTGGTCGAGGCGGCACCGCGGCTGCTGGACTTTCTCGGGCCGGCCTCGTTGGCGCACTTCGATGCGCTGCGCGCGATGCTCGACGCCGCGGGCCAGCCGTACCGCGTCAACCCGCGGCTGGTGCGCGGCATGGACTACTACAACCTGACGGTCTTCGAGTGGCTGACCGAGCGGCTGGGCACGCAGGGCACGGTCTGCGGCGGCGGACGCTACGACGGGCTGATCGAGCAACTCGGCGGCAAGCCCGCGCCGTGCATCGGCTTCGGCCTGGGCATCGAGCGACTGATGCTGCTGCTTGAGGAAGTCGGTGTCGCGGCGCCGGTGCAGTCGCCCGACGCCTATGCCGTGGTGCCCGACGCCGCCGCGCTGCCGCAGGTGTTGCCGGTGCTCGAGGCGCTGCGCGCCGCGGGCCTGGCGGTCACGCTGCACCCGGCCGGTGCCGAGGGCCGTGGCAGCATGAAGAGCCAGTTCAAGCGCGCCGACGCCAGCGGGGCACGCTTTGCGCTGATCTTCGGCGCCGACGAACTGGCGCAGCACGCCGTCGCCATCAAGCCGCTGCGTGAGGCCGGCGCCACGCAGCGCCTGCGTGCGCTGGCCGACGCCCCGGCCTGGGCCGAGGAATTGCGCCCCGCATAATCAAAGGCTTGCCGGGGGGCGACCCCGCCGCCGGCGCATCCTGAGCTTCCCTATCCGATGGCCACACCTCTAGACCTGCAGGAGCAGGAACAGCTCGACTCGATGAAGTCGTTCTGGAAGCAGTACGGCAACCTCATCACATGGACACTGATCCTGGTGCTGACCGCCTTTGCTGGCTGGAACGGCTGGAACTGGTGGCAGCGCGAGCAGTCGGCCAAGGCCGGCGCGATGTTCGATGAGCTCGACCGCGCCATCGTCGCCGGCGATACCAGCCGAACCGCGCGTGTCTTCTCCGACCTGCGCGAGCGCTTTCCGCGCACCGCCTTCACCCAGCAGGCCGGGCTGCTGGCCGCCCGGCTGCAATACGACAAGGGCGATTCAGATGCCGCTCGCGCCACGCTGCAATGGGTGGCCGATTCGGCCAGCGAGGACGAGTACCGCAGCGTGGCCCGACTGCACCTGGCCAGCCTGATGCTGCAGGCCAAGCAGTACGACGAGGCGCTCAAGACGCTGGATGCGGCCAACGCACCGACCTTCGCCGCGCTGGTGGCCGACCGCCGTGGCGACGTGCTGCTGGCGCAGGGCAAGACGGCGGAGGCGGGTGCGGCCTACCTCGCGGCATGGCAGGCGATGGACGAGAAGCTGGACTACCGCAAGCTGATCGACGCCAAGCTCACCGCGCTCGGTGCCGCGCCGCCCGCCGCTGCTGCTTCGGCACCCGGGGCGGCGCCATGAGGTGGTTGTCTGCCGGGGTGCTGCTGGCCGCGGGCGTGCTGGCTGGCTGCTCGTCGGTCGAGAAGCCCAAGCCGATGCCGCTGGAGGTGGTGACGCCGAAGATCGCCGGCCGTCAGGTTTGGCAGACGCGTGTCGAGACGCCCGGCTTTCCGCTGATGGTGTCGGCCCAAGCCGACCGCTTCGTCGTTGCCTCCGGCGACGGCAGTGTCATGGCGCTGGACGCCGAGAGCGGCCGCGAGTTGTGGCGCGGCGCAGCTGGCGCGCGGCTGGCCGCGGGTGTCGGCAGCGATGGCCGCTTTGCCTCGGTGGTGACGCGCGACAACGAACTCGTCACGCTCGAAGACGGGCGGGTGCGCTGGCGTGCGCGGCTGCCCTCGCGGGTGCTGACGGCGCCGCTGGTGGCCGGCGAGCGCGTCTTCGTGCTGGCCGTCGATCGCAGCGTGCACGCGTTCGATGCGCTGGACGGCCGCCGCCTGTGGACGCTGCAGCGTCCGGGCGACGCGCTGACGCTGGCGCAGCCGGGCGTCATCGCGGCCTGGCGCAACCTGCTTCTCGTCGGCCAGGGCCCGCGGCTGGCTGCGGTGGACCCGCTGCGCGGCCTGGTGCGCTGGGAGGTGCCGGTGGCCACGCCACGCGGCACCAACGAGGTCGAGCGGCTGGCTGATCTGGTCGGGCCGGCCTCGCGCGTGGGCGACCGCTGGTGCGTGCGCGCCTTCCAGTCGGCCGTCGGCTGCGTCGACGCGGCGCGCGGTGCGCTGCTGTGGTCGCGCCCGGGTGGCGGCACGCAGGCGCTGGGTGGCGACGAAGAACTGGTCTTCGGCGCCGATGCCAGTGGCCGCGTGACGGCCTGGCGGGCCGCGAGCGGCGAGGTGGAGTGGACCAACGAGCGCTTGTTGCACCGCGGCCTGTCAGGAGCGCGCTCGATCGGCACGGTGGTCGTCTTCGGCGACTTTGAAGGCCAGGTGCATTTCCTCTCGCGCAGCGACGGTTCGAGCCAGCTGCGCCTGCCGACGGATGGATCGCCGGTGATCGGCACCCCGGCGCTGGCCGGCTCGACGTTGCTGGTGGCCACCCGCAACGGCGGGCTGTTCGCCTTCCGGCCGCAGTGAAACCGGTCGTCGCGCTGGTGGGGCGGGCCAACGTCGGCAAGTCGACGCTGTTCAACCGCATTACCAAGACGCGCGATGCCATCGTGGCCGACTTCGCCGGGCTGACCCGTGACCGGCACTACGCCGATGCGCGTATCGGCGGGCGGGAGTTCATCGTCATCGACACCGGCGGCTTCGAACCCGAGAAGCCTACCGGCATCGTCGCGCAGATGGCGCGGCAGACGCAGCAGGCGGTGGCCGAGGCAGATGTGGTCATCTTCGTCGTCGATGTGCGCGCCGGGCTCTCGTCGCAGGATCACGACATCGCGCGCTACCTGCGCGCACACCGCAAGCGGGTGGTGCTGGCGGCCAACAAGGCCGAGGGCATGACGGAGTCGCCGCTGCTGGGCGAGTTTCATGAATTGGGCATCGGCGCGCCGCACCCGGTATCGGCGGCGCACGGGCAGGGCGTGCGCAGCCTGCTCGAGGCCGCGTTGGAAGACCTTGCCCCGGAGCCCGATGAAGACGATGTCGATACTTGCGACGACCCGACGCGGCCGATCCGTCTCGCCGTAGCCGGCCGGCCGAACGTCGGCAAGTCCACGCTGATCAACACCTGGCTGGGCGAAGAGCGGCTGATCGCCTTCGACCAGCCGGGCACCACGCGCGACGCCATCAGCGTGCCTTTCGAGCGCGACGGCCGCCAGTGGTCGCTGATCGACACTGCCGGCCTGCGCCGCAAGGGCAAGGTGTTCGAGGCGGTGGAGAAGTTCTCGGTCGTCAAGACGTTGCAGGCCATCGATGCCGCCAACGTGGTGGTGCTGCTGGTCGATGCCACCCAGGGTGTGGGCGAGCAGGACGCGCACATTGCCGGCTACATCGTCGAGTCGGGCCGTGCGGTGGTGGTGGCGTTGAACAAGTGGGACGCCCTCGACCGCTACGGGCGGGAGATGCTCGAGCGCTCGCTCGCCAGCCGACTGGCCTTTTTGCGCTACGCCCAGGTACTGCACATCTCTGCGCTCAAGCGCCAGGGGCTCGGGCCGCTGTGGAAAGCCATCATCGATGCCCATGCCTCGGCCACGGCGAAGCTTTCGACCCCGGCGCTGACGCGCCTGGTGCACGAGGCGGTGGAACACCAGGCGCCCCCGCGCAACGGCCGCTTCCGGCCCAAGCTGCGATACGCCCACCAAGGCGGCATGAACCCGCCGCGCGTGGTGATCCATGGCAATTCGCTCGAGCATGTCGGAGATTCGTACAAGCGCTACCTTGAAGGGCGCTTGCGCGAGCACTTCAAGCTGGTGGGCACGCCGCTGCGCATCGAGATGCGCTCGGGGACGAACCCATTTGACGACCGCGAGTAACCCTGAGGCATTCGCCCGCGAGGGTCTTGCGGCCCTCATGCTGCACTGCAGACGCCCTGTGATAAGGTGCCGGCTTCTCAGGGAAACACCCGACTAACCAACACGGAGAATATCGTGAGCAACAAAGGTCAACTTCTGCAAGACCCCTTCCTGAACCTCCTGCGCAAGGAGCACGTACCGGTATCGATCTATCTCGTCAACGGCATCAAGCTGCAGGGGCATATCGAGTCATTTGATCAGTACGTGGTGTTGCTGCGTAACACGGTGACGCAGATGGTCTACAAGCACGCGATCTCCACCGTGGTGCCCAGCCGCGCGGTGAATTTCCAAGCCAGCGAGCCCGGCAGTGCCGAGGCGGCGTGAGCACGTGCGCCAGCCCTCTGTGTCACTCCGATCGTCTGTCCTGACGTCCTGCCCTTGAGTTCGCCCACCGTCGCGGCGGCCCGAGCCGAGGCCGAATTCACGCGCGCCGTGCTGGTGGGCGTGGACATTGGCAGCAGCACGCACTTCGACCCTTCGCTTGACGAACTGGCGCTGCTCGCCGAGTCCGCCGGTGACTTGCCGGTGGCGCGTATGGTCACACGCCGACGCGCGCCTGATGCCGCGCTTTTTGTCGGCAGCGGCAAGGCCGATGAGATCAAGGCCGTGGTCGTCGAGACGGCCGCGCAGGGTGTCATCTTCGACCAGTCGCTGTCGCCCGCGCAG
>JBBQOR010000043.1:0-9508 GCA_038331055.1 Burkholderiales bacterium | reverse complement strand
CGATGTAGTTGACGAAGAAGCGCCGGTAGCCGGGGGCGGCCGGGTCGGCATAACCAGGGTCGAAGGCCAGCCCGAGCAGGCCCTGCTCGCCGCTGGTGGCGACCGGAATGCTGAGGAAGAAGTTGACCACCCCGCCCTGCGCCCACCGGATGCTGCCGCCCTTCTCGACCACGAACACCCGGCCGTCGGCCAGCGGCGCGGTGGCAAAGACCGGTGCGGCGAATCCGCTAGCCACCAGACGGGTGTCGATGGCGGCCAGATCCAGCGCCTGGGCGGTGCCCGCCGCGGCCGACAGGATGACCAGCGCGAACGCCGGGCGGGTGAGAAAAATCGGGTACAGCATGGGTGACTCCACGACGATCTTGATCAACCGCAAGTTAGTGCACCACGCATGACAAAGAAACCGCGCGCCGGGGCTGGACTGAAACGTTCGTCGCCAAGTGTTTCAGCCGGCACTTCATTCGTGGGGGAAGGACGCGCCTGCGATGATCCGGACCCCTGCTTTCGGGCCTCGCTGCCGTGATCCGATGCCGTCATTGAGCCCGCGCCACCGTCACCCGCACCACCGTCACCCTGTGCGCCGGGCCGAGTTCGTCGCTGGCGCTCGGGCGGTGCTATCGGCACTGCCCGGCATCGCGGCGTGGGGTCTGGTTACCGGCGTGGCGATGGTCAAGGTGGGGCTGGAGCTTGCGCCCGCACTGGGCATGACCTTCATCGTCTACTCCGGCACCTCGCAGCTGGCGGTGCTGCCGATGCTGGACGGCTCGGCCGGGCTGCTGGCGATGACGGCCGCCGCTGCGGTAGCCAACCTGCGCTTCGTGGTCTACAGCGCGGTGCTGTCGCGCCACCTGCGCCGGGTGCCGCTGGGCTTGCGCCTGGGGACCGGCTTCTGGACCATCGATGCCCCGCTGGCGGCCTTCATGCAGCGCCAGCAGGCCGGGCCAATGCGCCAGCGCGTGGCCTTCCTGAACGGGGCCAACGCCATCGTCGCGCTGACCTGGTGCACGAGCTCGGTGCTGGGCATCGCGCTGGCGGTGGTGCTGCCGATGGGGCCCGAGCTGGCCTACATCGGGCTGCTGGCGCTGTTCGCACTGGCCGTGCCGCTGGTACAAGGCCGGCCCGGCTGGGCCGCAGCGGCGGCCAGCGCGGGCGTGGCGCTTATGGCCGCCGACTGGCCGCACCGGCTGGGCACCTTTGCCGCCGTGCTGGCCGGTGTGGCCGCCGCCTTGTGGGCCGGGCGCAGGGGCTTGCGATGACGCAGTCGCCGGCCGAACTGTGGGTGCTGATCGCGCTGCTGACGCTCGTCACGCTGCTGGCGCGCAACCTGTTCCTGCTGCTGCCCGCGGCCTGGCAGCCGCGCGGCCGCGTGGCCGATGCGCTGCGCGTTGCGCCGCTGGCGGCGCTGCTGGCGATCACCGTGCCGGAGATCGCACTGAACCTGCGCGCGGCGCCGATATCGCCCTCGATGCTGGCCGACCCGCGGCTGGTGGCGGCGGTGGTGCTGGCGCTGGTGCTGCGCGCCACGAAGCGGCCGCTGCTGGCGCTGGTGCTGGGCAGCGCTGCCTTCTTGGCGCTCGGCGCCTGGGCGGCGTGAGATGCGGCTCAGGCTTGTGCGGCTGCACGCGACTCGCGCCGCGCAATCCACAGCGTGGCGGCGCAGATCACCACGCCGCCGGCCAGCGTCGAGGCGCTGGGCAGGTCGGCGAACACCAGCCAGCCCAGCAGCCCGGCCCAGACCAGATCGAGGAACTTGACCGACTGCGTGGCCGAGATGTCGGCGACGACGAAAGAGCGCGTCAGGCAGTAATGCGCCGAGCTGCCGAGCGCGCCGCACAGCGCGAAGCCCGCCCACTGCCAGGCGCTCGGGGCCTGCCAGACCGGCAGCGCCAGCGGCAGGCTCAGGAGGGTGACGGTGATCGCCTGCCAGATCAGGATCACGCTGGTGTCTTCGTAGCGCGTCATGGCCTTGGTGAGCAGGAACGAGGCAGCGAACACCGGCGCCGAAGCCAGCATCACCAGGTGGTACAGCCCGCCGCTGCCAGAGAGCTGCGGCATCACCACCACCAGCACGCCGACGAAGCCCAGCATCGCGGCCAGCCAGCGGTCCCACTGCATCGTCTCGCGGAAGAACAGGCCGGCGCCGATCATGATGAAGATCGGCGTGGTGAAGCCGATCGCCGTCATGTCGGCCAGCGGGATCTTCGGCAGCGCGCTGAACCACAAGACCAGCCCCAGCGTGTGCACCGCGCCGCGCGTGAACTGCCCGCGCACGTTGCGCGGCCAGCAGGCCGCCAGCCCGCGATGCCACACCAGCGGCAGCAGCACGAGAAAGCCGAACAGGTAGCGCAGAAACTGCGCCTGCATCGGCTCGAGCTGCAGCGTCAGCGTGCGCATCAGCGCATTGAGCAGGCTGAAGGCGAGGCCGGCCACGCTGGCCCACAACAGGCCGCGCACGTTCGGCGGCAACTGCGCCAGCTGCCAGCGCCACCGCGCGACACGGCCCGAGGTGCCCGGCAGCGGGGCGGGCCCTGTGGCGATGGCCCTGTCGGGGCCGCCGCCCGCCTGCTCTGTCTCCATCGAGCCGAGTCTACCGGGCTGACAAAGCGGGGGGCTCCGCGCGAACTAGACTTCGCCCATGCAAGGCACCGACATCCTCCAGGCCCACCGCTTCATCGCCCTCGGCCCCGGGCCGCGGTTGATCATCACCGGCGCCGTGCACGGCAACGAGACCGCCGGCACGCGCGCCATCGAACAGCTACTGGGCGAACTGCAGCGCGGCGAGATCCGCCTGCTGCGCGGCGAACTCACGCTGCTGCCGGTGTGCAACCCGCTGGCCTACGCGCGCGGCCAGCGCATGGGCGAGCGCAACCTCAACCGCCGCCTGCAGCCGAACCCGGCGCCGCAGGACAACGAGGACCGCATCGCCAACCGGCTGTGCCCGCTGCTGGCGGCGCACGACGTGCTGCTGGACCTGCACTCCTTCCGCGGCCAGGGGCAGTCGTTCTCGCTGCGCGGCCCGGCCGACAACGGCGGCGCGCTCGAACCCTTCGCCCACGCCGCGGCCGAGGCCAGGCTGGCCGCGCACGCCGGCCCGGCACGGGTGGTCGATGGTTGGATGGATGTCTATGCCAGCGGCGTCGAGCGCCGTCGTGCGCGCGCGCTGGCCGCCGGGCGCCGCGCCGACGAGATCAACGAGGACGTGGCCTACGGCGTGGGCACCACCGAGTACATGCGCTCGGTGGGCGGCTACGGCATCACGCTGGAGTGCGGCCAGCATGAAGACCCGGCCGGCCCTCAGGTCGGCCATCACGCCATCTGCCAGACGCTGGCGCTGCTGGGCCTGGCCGAGCTGCCGCTGGCGCCACCGGCTGAGCGCTTCGAGTGCCTGAGCCTCGTCGATGTGATCGACCGCCTGCACGAGGACGACGCTTTCGTGCGGCCCTGGCAGAGCTTCGATGCGCTGCACGAAGGTGAGCCGATCGCCCGCCGCGCCGACGGCACGCTGCTGACCGCGGCGCATGACGGCCGCATCGTCTTCCCCGATGTCAGCGCACGGCCGGGCCACGAATGGTTCTACCTCGCGCGACCGAGCGAGCGGCCGTTGTGAAGCTTCTGGCCGGCCGGCTGCTGACGCCGCAAGGCTGGCAGCAGGGCCGGCTGCGGGTGGATGCGCAAGGCCGCATCGCCGCCATCGAAGGCCGGCCGATCACCGAGGCGCAGGCGCGTGACGGCGACGGCGCGCTGCTGATCCCCGGCTTCATCGACCTGCATGTGCATGGCGGCGGTGGTGCCGACGTGATGGACGGCGGCGCGGCCATCGACGTGCTGGCCCGCCTGCACGCACGCCACGGCACCACCGCGCTGCTGGCGACCACGATGAGCGCGCCGCTGGCCGAGATCGAAGCCGCGCTGCACGCGCTGGCGCCGGCCTGCCGCGAGCGCAGCGCAGGCGCTGCCCGCGTGCTGGGCGTGCACCTGGAAGGCCCGTGCATCAGCCCGCGCCGGCTGGGCGCGCAGCCCGACTGCAGCGCGGCACTCGACGCACCGCAGGTGCAGGCGCTGCATCGCATCGCGCCGCTGCTCGTCTTCACGCTCGCGCCCGAGGTGCCGGCTTACCTTGCGCTGCTGCCCACGCTGCTGGCGCTGGGCTGCAGGGTGCAGATCGGCCACAGCGACGGAACTTATGAGGACGCCTGCGCAGCGCTGGACGCGGGTGCCAGCGGCTTCACGCACCTGTTCAACGCCATGAGCCCGCTGCACCAGCGCGCCCCGGGCGTCGCCGGTGCGGCGCTGGCGCACGCCGAGTACGCCGAGCTGATCCCCGACCTGCTGCACGTGCACCCGGGCGCCATCCGCGCGGCGCTGCGCGCGGTACCGCGCCTGTACTGCGTCAGCGACGCCACCGCGGCGTCGGGCAGGCCCGACGGCGACTACTCGCTGGGCCGCCAGCGCGTGCACAAGTGCGCCGGCGGCGTGCGCCTGGCCGACGGCACGCTGGCCGGCAGCGCCCTGACGCTGGACGTCGCGCTGCGCAATCTGGTGCAGATCGGACTCACGCTGCAGGAAGCTTCGGCGCGGCTGTCCACCCACGCCGCGGCCTACCTGGGGCTGCCGGACCGCGGTGCGCTGCGCATCGGCGCCCGGGCCGACCTGGTGATGCTCGATGCAGCGCTGGCCGTCTCAGGCGTGTTCATCGACGGCGAGGCTCTGGTGTAGGCGCTGTCTGCCCACCAGGCGTGACTACCAGACATGACTACCAGACGTGCCCTCCAGACGTGCCCTCCAGACGTGCCCTCCAGGCGTGCCCACCAGGCTTGACTACCAGGCTTGACTACCAGGCCGGCTCGCACAGGCAGTGTGCGTAAGCCGCGTAAGGCTGGCGGCGTTCAGCCACCTGGGCCAGCCAGGCCAGGTCGCGCTTGAAAGCGACGGCGGCGGCGGCCGCCGGCAGCGGCGCCATGTCGAGCCCCAGGGCCGCGGCCAGCCCGCCGGGCAGCGCGGCGTCGCCGAAACGCTCGATCAGCCCGGCCAGCCGCCCCGGGCTGCGCTCGATGTAGCGCAGCGTCGGCTCGCCTTCGATCTTCGCCCGCGTGGCCGCTGACTTCAGTGCATCGCCAAAGCTGCCGGTGCGGTCGATCAGCCCGCGCTCGAGCGCCTGGGTGCCGGTCCAGACGCGCCCGCCGGCCACCGCCTCGAGCTTCTCGGGAGTGGTCTTGCGGGCAGCCGCCGCCTGGCCGACGAAATCCTTGTAGATGTGGCCGATGACCGACCGCACCACCTCTTCGAAGCGCGGGTCGAGCGCCTTGCGCGGGTCGTAGGCATTGGCCAGCCAGGTGGTGCTGTAGCCGCCGCTGCGCAGCGAGAGCTTGTCCATCAGGCCTTCGCCGGTGGGCAGCATGGCGATCACGCCGATCGAGCCGGTGATCGTCATGGGGTCGGCAATCACCTCGTCGGCCGCCATGCTGATCCAGTAGCCGCCCGAAGCCGCCACGTCGCCCATCGACACCACCACCGGCTTGCCTGCACTTCGCGTGAGCTCGAGCTCGCGCCGCACCAGTTCGCTGGCGAAGGCGCTGCCGCCGGGGGAATCCACGCGCAGCACCACGGCCTTGACCTTGTCGTCCTCGCGCGCCTGGCGCAACAGCTTGGCGGTCGAGTCGCCGCCGACCTGCCCGGGCGGCGCGTCGCCGTCGCTGATCGGGCCTTCGGCCACCACCACGCCGATCACGTCGCCGCCGGTCTTGGGCCTGTTCAGCGCGAGATAGGCGCCCAGGCCGATCTGGCGGAAGGACTTGTTCTCCTCGTCGCGGGCGCCGCGCTCGATGAGCAGCGCACGCAGCGTGTCGCGCGTCATCAGCTTGTCGACCAACTTCCCCTGCAGCGCCAGCTGCGCAGGGTTGCCGTCCACCGCCGCCAGGCGCTCGGGCAGTTGCTCGATGCCCTGCGCGATGCTGCCGGCAGGCAGCTTGCGTGCGCGCTCCACGCCCTGCGTCCAGCCGGCCCACAGTGCGTCGTAGATCAGCGCGTCGGACTCGAGCGTCTCTTTCGATGGTTCGTTCGCCGAGAAGGTCTCGAAGGCGTTCTTGAACGCGCCGGTGCGAATGACGTTGGCGCGCACGCCCAGACGCTCGAAGGCATCGGCGTAATAGGTGCGCAGGCGGCCGTAGCCCTGGATCGCCAGCGTGCCCATCGGGTGCAGATAGACCTCGCTGGCATGCGCGGCCAGGTAGTAGCTGCGCTGGTCGAAGTTCTCACCGAAGGCCACCACGGTCTTGCCGGCCGCGCGGGTGCGCTCGATCGCCGCCGCCACCTCGCGCAACGTGGGCAGGCCGGCACCGCCGAAGTCGTCGGTCAGCAGCAGCACGCTCGACACACCCGCGTCCTTGGCCGCCAGCTCGAGCGCGCGAAGCACGTCGCGCAGCACCGTCTGGTTGCCCGCGTCGCCGCTGATCTGCTGCTGAGCGCGTTCACGCGCGCTGCCGTGGCGCTGCTCGACCAGCGGGCCGGCCAGATCGAGCACCAGCACGGTCTTGTCCTGCATCGCCTTGGGCCCGCCGGCCAGCCACAGCCAGAGCAGGCCGGCGATCAGGCCGATGAAGATCAGGTTCAGCAGCAGGCGGCGGCTGCCGTCGACCAGCCACCACAGCCCGGAGAAGAAGCGCCGGATCAGTCCGGGGCGAGATTCGGTGTTCATCAAGACCGCCTTCAGGGGTGCAGGGCTGAAATGCCAACGGGAAGGCTACCAGCACGGCGATACTGAAGCCCGCGCATGCAGGCCATCCTCGCCGTCACCGTCCCCTTCTTCGCCCTCGTGCTGTGCGGCTGGCTGGCAGCGCGCCACCATGTGCTGCCAGAGAGCGCAATCCCGGGGCTCAACGCCTTCGTGCTGTACTTTGCGCTGCCGTGTCTGCTGTTTCGCTTCGGTGCCGGCACGCCGATCTTCGAGTTGCTCAATCCGGTGGTGCTGCTGGTCTGGCTGAGCGCCGCGCTGCTGATCGTCTTCTTCTCGGTGGCGCTGACGCTGTCGGCGCGTGTGCAGCTCAAGGACGCCGCCTTCGGCGCGCTGGTGGCCGCCTTCCCCAACACCGGCTTCATGGGCGTGCCGCTGCTGGTGGCGCTGCTCGGGCCGGCGGCCGCCGGCCCGGTGATGTGCGTGGTACTGGCCGACCTGTTCGTCACCAGCAGCCTGTGCATCGCGCTGGCCGAGGCACACGGCGCGGCGGCGCATGGTGCACGCACGGCCGCGTTGCGCGCCTTGCGCGGGGCGCTGGCCAACCCGCTGCCATGGTCGATCGCGCTCGGCCTGGTCTTCTCGCTCAGCGGGATGACGCTGGCCGGGCCGGTGGAGGTGGTGGTGCGCATGCTGGCCGACGCCGCCACCCCTGTTGCGCTGTTCACCATCGGCGCCGTGCTGTACCGGGCCGGCCAGCACGCGCACTCGCGCACGGCGCCGCGCGACTACCTGCCGCTGGCCGCCATCAAGCTGCTGTTGCATCCGCTGCTGGTGTTTTCGCTCGGCGCCGCGGCGCGCGCCCTGGGCGCGCCGATCAGCGGCTTCACGCTGACCGCGCTGACGCTGGCCGCCGCCCTGCCCAGCGCAAGCAATGTCTCGCTGCTGGCCGAGCGCTACCAGGCCGACAACGGCCGCATCGCGCGCATCATCATGAGCAGCACCGTGGCCGCCTTCGTCAGCTTCACGCTGCTGGCCTGGGCGATGGGGGCGGCGCCGCGCGGATGAGTGCCGCACAGGCGTGTCAGATCCCCAGCGGGTCCACGTCGATCGCCCAGCGCCGCAGGCCGCGGTGCGCTGCTCGGGCGGCGTGCAGCCCCGGCGCCCAGGCCGCCAGGAAGCGCTGCAGCGCCGGCCTGGAGACCGACTCGGCCAGCATCTGCAGCCGCTCGACACCGGCCACGCGGGCCACCGGCGGCGGCACCGGGGGGTACAGCGTCACCGTGGCGGCCTCGGGCAGCGCAGCCGCGGCGTCGGTGGCGGCCTCGAGGAAGGCCTGCGCCTCGGCGGCCGTGCGCGCCTCGGCGCGCAGCAGCGCCAGATGGCTGTACGGCGGCAGCCCCAGGCGCTCGCGCTCTTGCAGCTGCGCCTGCGCGAAGGCGCGGAAGTCGTGCGCAGCCAGCGCCGCGTACACCGGATGGCGCGGCGCCCAGGTCTGCACCCACATCTCGCTGCCGCCGCCCTGCGCGGCATCGCGCCCGGCGCGGCCGGCCGCCTGCAGCAGCAGCGAAAACAACCTCTCGGCGGCGCGGAAGTCGCTGGCAAACAGCGCACCGTCGGGGTTGACCGCCGCCACCAGCGTCATGCGGCGAAAGTCGTGCCCCTTGGCCACCATCTGCGTGCCCACCAGCACGTCCACCTCGCCGGCATGCACCGCTGCCAGTTGCGCCTGCAGGGCACCCTCGGCACGCGTGCTGTCGGCGTCGATGCGCGCGATGCGGGCGCCGGGCAGCAGCACGCCCAACTGCTCTTCGAGTTTCTCGGTGCCGCGGCCCAGCGGCGCGATGTCCAGGTTGCCGCAGGCCGGGCAGGCGCGCGGCACGCGTTCGGCGAGGCCGCAGTGGTGACAGCGCAGCGAGCGGTCGGACTTGTGAAAGACACGCCAGGCGCTGCAGTGCGGGCAATCGCTCTTCCAGTCGCAGGCGCCGCAGTGCAGCACCGGCGCGTAGCCGCGGCGGTTCAGCAGCAGCAGACTCTGCTCGCCGCGCGCGCGGCGTTCTTCGATGGCCGCCAGCAGGGCCGGCGCCAGCACCGGCGGGGCGACGCCGGCGCGCGGCTTGGGCAGCGCGCCGAGATCGACGAAGCGCACCCGCGGCATCGCGCTGTCGCCGATGCGGCGGGCCATCGTCAGCAGCCGGTAACGCCCGGCCTGCGCCTGCGACCAGCTTTCCAGCGACGGCGTGGCCGAGCCCAGCAGCACCGGCACGGCCTCGTGGCGTCCGCGCCAGACGGCCAGGTCGCGCGCCGAGTAGCGCGCGCCTTCCTGCTGCTTGAACGAGGGGTCGTGCTCTTCGTCGACGACGATCAGCGCCAGCCGCGGCAGCGGTGTGAAGACCGCCATGCGCGTGCCCAGCACCAGATCGGCGCCGCCCTGCAGCGCCAGCAGCCAGTGGCGCAGCCGCTGCGCCGGTGTCAGGCCGCTGTGCAGACTGACCAGGCGCCGGCCCGGAAAGCGCGCGCGCCCCCGCGCTTCGAGCTGCGGCGTGCGGTTGCTCTCGGGCACCAGCCGCAGCGCCTGCCCGCCGGCGTCGCGCGCGCGCTCGACGGCACGCAGGTAGACCTCCGTCTTGCCGCTGCCGGTGACGCCGAACAGCAGCGCGGTCAGCGCGCCCTCGGCCGGCAGCGCGTCCAGCGCGGCGGCTTGTTCATCGGTGAGCGCGGGACGTTCGGGCAGCGGGTGGACGCCGTCCGGGTCGGCGCGCGGCAGCCGGGCCAGGCGCCGGCCGAGCTTGAGGGCATCGAGCGTGCGCAGTTCGGGCGGCAGCACCGCCAGCGCCA
>JBBQOR010000042.1:0-9528 GCA_038331055.1 Burkholderiales bacterium | reverse complement strand
TGGGGGTGATCAGCGGCGGGCGGATTGTGGCGCCTGTGCCGCCGCTATCCTGCGCGGATGAGCATGCCCACAAATGTCGATCGCCCGCCCGTCCCGCGGCCGCCGCGCCTGTTCTGGGAAGACTTTCCGGCCGGCCACCATATGGACTTCGGCGCGACACCGGTGACGCGCGATGCCGTCATCGCCTTCGCCAGCCAGTTCGACCCCCAGCCCTTTCACCTCGACGACGAAGCCGCCGCGGGGTCGCTGTTCGGCCGCCTGTCGGCCAGCGGCTGGCATACCTGTGCGATGGCGATGCGGATGATGTGCGACGCCTACCTGCTCGACTCGGCCAGCCTGGGTTCGCCCGGCATCGACAGCCTGCGCTGGCTGAAGCCGGTGCACCCGGGCGACACGCTGCGCATGGCGATGGACGTGCTGGAGGCGCGACCGATGAACAGCAAGCCCGATGTCGGGCTGGTGCGCAGCCGCTGGCTGGTGCGCAACCAGCACGACGAGCCGGTGCTGACGATGGAGGGCTGGGGCATGTTCCGGCGCCGCGATGTCGCAGCCTGAGGGCGCGCCCGTGCTGGCCAGCCTGCCCGCGGGCTACCGGGCGCTGGTGCTGGGCGGGCGCGGCGCCATCGGCGCGGCCCTGGTCGACGCGCTGCGGGCCGATCCGGCCTGTGCGGGTGTGGTGGCGCTGTCGCGCGAGGGCGGCGCGCAGGGTGAACCGGCGATCGACTTCACCGACCCGGGCAGCGTGGCGGCGGCCGCCGCGGCACTGCGGCCCCAGGCGCCGTTTCATCTGGTGCTGTGCGCCACCGGTGCACTGCACCTGGACGGCCGCCCGCCCGAAAAGCGCCTGGCGGACCTGAACGCCGCCACCCTGGCGCAGGCCTTCGCCGTCAACGCCATCGGCCCGGCGCTGGTCATCCAGCAGTTTCACGAGCTGCTGCCGCTGCGCGAACGTTCGCTGCTGGGTGTGCTGTCGGCGCGTGTGGGCAGCATCGGCGACAACCGCAAGGGCGGCTGGTACAGCTACCGCGCCAGCAAGGCCGCACTGAACATGCTGCTGCGCACCGCGGCCATCGAAGTCGCACGCCGCCGGCCGCTGGCGGTGCTGGCCGCGCTGCACCCGGGCACGGTGGCATCGCCGCTGTCGGCGCCGATCATCGGTGACGCCGAGGCCGCCACGCCGGCGCAGGCGGCGCGGAACCTGCTAGCCGTGCTCGACGCGCTGCCGGCCGAAGGCGCCAGCGGCGGCTTCCATGCCTGGGACGGCCGCCCAATCCCCTGGTAGTGATGGGTCGGCCAGAATGACGGGTTGCGCATCAGCGCAGTTCCGCCCCTTCTTCCATCGTCCTGCCTCTTTCCACGAAGGCCTGCCATGAATCTGCACGCTCTCCGTCGCTTCACCTCGTTCACACCCCTGAAGGCCCTGGCCGTTGTCAGCCTGATGGCCGTCGGCGCCGGCGCCTTCGCGCAAGCCGACAGCAAGGTGCTGAACATCTACAACTGGTCGGACTACATCGCCCCGGACACGATCAAGAACTTCGAGAAGGAAACGGGCATCAAGGTCCGTTACGACAACTACGACAACAACGAGATCCTGCAGGCCAAGCTGGTGGCCGGCAAGAGCGGCTACGACATCGTCGTGCCCAGCGCCCACTTCGCCAAGACGCAGATCACCGGTGGCCTGTTCCAGAAGCTCGACCGCGCCCAGCTGACGAACTGGGGCAACCTGGACACCGCGCTGCTGGAAAAGCTGGCCCAGGTCGACCCGGGCAACGAACACCTCGTCACGTGGATGTGGGGCTACGTCACCGTGGGCATCAATGCCGGCAAGGTCAAGGCCGCGCTGGGCAGCCTGCCGATGCCAGCCAACCCCTGGGACCTGATCTTCAAGCCTGACTACGCCAGCAAGCTGAAGGGCTGCGGCGTGAACATGCTCGACTCGGCCAGCGAAGTGCTGCCGGTGGCGATGATCTACGCCGGCAAGGCCCCTTACAGCAAGACCGCCGGCGACTACCCCGCCGCCGCGGACGTGCTGAAGGCTGCCCGCCCCAGCGTCACGCGCTTCTCGTCGTCGGGCTACATCAACGACCTGGCGGCCGGCCAGCTGTGCGTCGTGATGGGCTATTCGGGCGACATCAACATCGCCCGCCAGCGGGCCATCGACAACAAGACCGGGCAGGACATCCAGGCGCTGATCCCGGCCACGGGAGCGACGCTGTTCTTCGACACCATGGCCATCCCGAAGGACGCCAAGAACGTGAAGAACGCGCACCTCTTCATCAACTACATCCTGCGCCCCGAGGTGCACGCCTCGCTGACGAACACGGTGTTCTACGCCAACCCGAACGCGGCCTCGAAGAAGTTCGTGAAGAAGGACGTGGCCGAGAACCCCACGGTGTTCCTGTCGGCAACCGATGTCGCCAAGCTGACCGTGCCCGACGCCGTGCCGCAGGACATCCGGCGCGTGCAGACGCGCGTGTTCACGAGCTTCAAGGCCAACATCAAGTAGGTCCCGCGACCCGTCGGCGTGTCAGGGGGACATCGGCGACGGCCTTTGCCGCCAGCCGATGGGCCCGCTGGCGACGCTGGCGTACCGGCGTCAGGCCTGGTACCAGACGATCTTCTTGCGCGAACCGACCCAGTTGTCGTAGTTCCTGGCGAACAGGTCCTCGACGCGATTGCGCTTGACCTTGAAGGTCAACGTGATCAGGTCGTTGTCCACCGTCCAGGCCTCGGTCATCAGCACCAGGCAGTCGAGCTGCTCGTGCGGGTCCAGTGTCTGGTTGATCGTCTGCAGGTGTTCCATCAGCGAGGCCTCGAGTTCGGCCTTGCCGGCCGGGTCGCGGGCCTTCTGCGCCGCGTCGACGTTCAGCATCAGCAGCGCCAGCGGCTGGCCCAGGTTGGCGCCGGTGACGCAGCAGGCTTCGACCGCCGGGTTCATCACCAGCTTGTCCTCGATCGGCGCCGGGGCGACGTACTTGCCCTTGCTCGTCTTGAACAGGTCTTTCACCCGGCCGGTGATCTTCAGCCGTCCTTGGCCGTCGACCGAACCCTTGTCGCCGGTGCGCAGCCAGCCGTCCTCGGTGAAGGCCTGGCGCGTCAGTTCGGGTTCCTTGTAGTAGCCCAGCATCGTCCACGGGGCCTTGCACTGGATCTCGCCGTTGGCCGGGTCGATGCGGCACTGCACCGCGTCATACGGACGGCCCACCGTGCCGGCGGCGTCTAGCCCGCCTTCGGTGATGTGGGTCGCGCCCAGGTTCTCGGTCATGCCGTAGCCCTCGGCCACATTCAGGCCGAGCCGCGCATACCAGCGCAGCAGCTCTTGCGGCATCGGCGCGGCGCCGCCGGCAGCGAAGATGCACTGGTCAAGCCCCAGCGCACTGAGGATCTTCTTGCGCACCACGCCCTTGATGATCGGTAGCTTGAGCAGCCGATCCATCTTCTGCGCCGGCATCTTGGCCTGCACGCCCTGCTGGAACTTGACCCAAAGCCGCGGCACCGAGAAGAAGATCGTCGGCCGCGCGCGCTGCAGGTCGGCGGCGAAGGTCTCCAGGCTCTCGGCAAAGTAGACCCGCATGCCGGTGTAGAGCTGGCCATGCTCGACCAGCACGCGCTCGACCACGTGCGACAGCGGCAGGTACGACAACATGCGCGACTCGCCCGTCATCGGCACCCGCGTCAGCCCGACCGGCAACACCCAGGCGAAGGCGCCGAAGCTGTGCATCACGCCCTTGGGCGCACCAGTGGTGCCTGAGGTGTACATGATCGTGCACAGCTCGTCGGGCGCCCGTGTCGGGCTGCCTGCCATGGGCTCGGTCTTGGCGATGATGTCGTCCCAGCCCGGATAGTTCTTCTTGGCATCCGGCTCGGACAGCGGATGGCTGATGCACGGCAGGCCCTCGGGAATGCCGGGCTTCATGTGCATCCAGCCGTCGAGCTTGCCCACGAACAGCAGCTTGGCTTCGCTGTGCTCGAGGATCTGGCGGATCGTTCCCGGCGCCAGCGTCGGGTACAGCGGCACCGAGACGCCGCCGGCCAGCCAGATGGCGAAGTCGCTCATCATCCAGTGCGCGGTGTTCTTGGAGATCAGCGCCACCCGGTCGCCGGGCTGGATGCCTTGCGCGATCAGGTGGGCAGCCATGCGGCGCGTCTGGTCCATCACCTCGCGCCAGGTGTAGTCGCGCACCGCACCACCCCCGATGGGCTGCGTGTGGGCGATGCGGTCCGGGGTGGTTTTCTCCCAGTGGTACAGCCGCTGCAGCGCAAGCGCGTCGTTTGAAACGTCGGTGGCCATGATCGGGCTGGCCCGGCGAGGACCGGGCAGGTCGTCTGAGGAATTCGCAGCCTAGCCCAATCGCCACGGCGAGTGCTAGCGGACTTTCACCGCCGAATCGGGTTTGCCCTGGGTGGGCGTGGCCGCCGCCGCGGCCCTAGCGGCGGTGCTGGTCGGCGTCGGCCAGTTGCTCCTGCACCTGGCGCATGCCGCGCAGCACGAGCATGGGCTCGAGGTCGGCTCGCGGGGCGATCGCCGCGACCACTTCTTCCAGGCGCTCGGGCGCTTCGAGCAGCGCCCAGCTGAGCACCGAGACCGCGCAGATCGAACGCCGAGAGAGCGCCTGCGGAAAGTCCAGCAGCGCCTGCACCAGGACATGGTGGCGCACACTGGCCACCGCCGCGGCGCCCAGGCCCCAGCTCTCGCACAACGCCGCGCCCAGCGCGTCGTGGCTGACACCGAAGCCGGTGTGCTCCAGACCCGTCAGTTCGACGTCGTCGCGCGCCGCCCGCAGCATCGCCACATAGTGGTCGCGCGCGTGGCGAAAGAGCACCGCCTTGCCGCACTCCTCGAACAGCCCGGCCGAATGCGCCGCCCAGGCGTCCAGCCCCAGGCGCTGCGCCACGCGGCCCATCACCGTGCCGCGCCGGGAGGCGCGCTCCCACAGCGGCTCGAGTTCCGCCGCGGCAGGAAACGCCGCGCGCAGGCCCATCTCGAAGGTGATCGCCGCGACCTCGCGCATGCCCAGGAAATTGATCGCCTGGTGCACGTTCTGGACCCGGCCCTTCAGCCCGTAGAGCGACGAATTGACGGCCCGCAGCACGGCAGAGGCCAGCGCCATGTCGTTCTCGATCAACGTGGCGATGGCCTGCAGGTTGATCTCGTCCTCGGCCAGCAGCAGCGACAGGCGCACCAGCGAGTCCGGCTGCGACGGAATATCGATCTCGAGAGTTCGCAACTCGGGGTTCACGGACATGGGCGGCGGGCGCGGTGGGGCACGTTCATGGGCGGGTCGGTCCCCATGATCGCCGTCGGCGCGCCTGCCGATCGCGGCAAAAGCGGCTGCTTTGCGTTCCTGGCGCGCGTCGGATCGGGCCCGGGCGAGCCGACGGCGCAGGCAGAAAAAAGAACAGCGCCCCAAGGCGCTGTCAGCGGCCGGCTGTGCCGGCTCGGTTGGTCTGAACTTCGTCGGTATCTGTCTGCTGTCTCCTCGAGCCCCCGTCCAGCGCGTGCCGCCTCGTAAAGGGCGACTCGTCGCTGCGAGTGGGGCGCACTGTAGGGGTCGCGCCTCGCCGGCTCATCGGTGTTTTCCCGTCGAGCGGGGCGTCCTTGGGTCGATCATCCGCGCGGGCGCACCGTCGGCGCGCCCAGCACAGGGAACAGCTGGATCAGGCCCTCGGCCATGATCTCCACTGCCAGCGCGGCCAGGATCAGGCCCATCAGCCGCGTCATCACGTTGATGCCGGTGCGACCGATGAATCGCGCGATGCGCCCGCTGGCCGAGAACACCATGAAGGTGACGACGCCGACCACCACGCCGTAACCCACCAGCACCGCCAGCTCCCACCAGTGGCGAGTTCGTTCGGCGTAGATGACCATCGTCGAGATCGTCGCCGGACCGGTGAGCAGCGGAATCGTCAACGGCACCACCGCGATGCTGGCGCCGGCATCAGCCTTGGCGGCCGCGTCTGCGGCGTCGCCGGGTTTGCTCTCGGCCGGCTGGGCGTTGAGCATCTGCAGCGCGCTGATCAGCAGCAGCGTGCCGCCGCCGACCTGGAACGAGGCGATCGAGATGCCGAAGAAGGCAATGATCTTCAACCCGGCGAGCGCGCTGAGCGCGACCACCGCAAAGGCACTGAACGCGCTGACGCGGATCGTGCGCCGTCGCTGTTCGGCGGTGAAGTCCTGCGTGAAGTGGATGAAGAAGGGCAGCACGCCCAGCGGGTTGACGATGGCCAGCAGGGCCACCAGCGGCTTGAGCAAGTCCATGCGGGAATGGTACGTCGCGCTTGCGTGCCGGTCGGTTGTCGCGCGCGTGGCCGGAAGGGGGCGGAAGGGCGCGGAAGTGTGGCGCAGGGTTTACACCGGAGGGCGAAAAACAACAACGTCAACCAGGCGGGTTTGCCGCTTTTGCCCGCACCGTTCCATAATAATTGGGTCTGTGTCTGGAAGTCGCGCCTGTCGCTTGATCGGTTCTCGCGGGGTCGAAGCTCCACATAGTTTCCGGGTTCTACTGAAGGGCTTCCCGTGGGTAACAAACTGTACGTCGGCAACTTGGCTTATTCGGTTCGTGATGAATCGCTGCTCCAGGCTTTTTCCCAATTCGGCTCCGTGACCTCGGCCAAGGTCATGATGGATCGCGAGACCAACCGCTCGAAGGGCTTCGGCTTCGTCGAGATGGCCAGCGACGCCGAGGCGCAAGCCGCGATCAACGGCATGAACGGCCAGCCTCTCGAGGGCCGGGCGATCGTCGTCAACGTCGCACGCCCGCGTGAAGATCGCCCGGGTGGCGGTGGTGGCGGCGGCTACGGTGGCGGCGGGGGTGGCGGCTACGGCGGCGGCGGTGGTGGCGGCCGCAGCGGAGGCGGCGGCGGCTACGGTGGTGGTGGTGGTGGCGGCGGTGCCGGCGGTGGCGGTGGCGGTGGCCGAAGCCCCTACGGCGGCGGCGGCGGTGGTGGCCGAAGCCCCTACGGCGGCGGCGGTGGTGGCCGCAGCGGTGGCAGCGGCACGGGCGGTGGTGGTGGCTACGGCGGCGGCCGCGGCGGCACCGGCTACTGACCGATCTGCGAGCCCAGGCCCGCCCTGCGCAAGCAGGCGGCGGGCCTTCGTTTTTTCTGGCGCCGACGCGCGCCTGATGTGCTCAGAATCTTTCCGGCCTGAGCACCGACACCTCTGCGAAGTACATCGCCACGCTGTAGTTCGGCGCGTAGGTAGCCAGCACATGCGCGGCGATCGCGTCGGCCACCGCGGCCTCGCAGATGATCTTCATCTCGATCGTGCGGTCGGCCTCCCAGGCGCCTTCGCGCACGCCTTCGTGGAAGGCGCCGTGCACCTCGCCGATGGTCCAGCGCTGTGCGCCAAGCTGGCGCAGATCGCGCACCAGCGCCTTCTCCAGCGCCGCTTCGGCGACCAGAACCAGCAGCGTCTTCGGATGTTTGGGCGTCATGGACTCAACCTCTGCGCGAGCGCGATGTACATCGGAATGCCGATCACGATGTTGAAGGGGAAGGTGATGCCCAGCGCTGCCGTGATCGACAGCGCGGCATTCGCCTGCGGCACGGCGATGCGCATCGCCGTGGGTGCCGCGATGTAGCTGGCGCTGGCCGCCAGCGTGGCGAGCAGCGCGATGCCGCCGGTGCTCAGCCCCAGCGCCCAGCCGACGCCGGCACCGGCCAAAGCCAGCACCGGCGGCGCGCCCAGACCGATCACCAGCACCGCGGCGCCGAAACGCCGCACCTCCCCCAGCCGGGCACCCGCGACCAGCCCGAGCTCCAGCAGGAACAGCGCCAGCACGCCCTTGAAGGGGTCGATGAACACCGCCTTGATCGGCGCCGTGCCGACATCGCCGGCCACCGCGCCGATGACCAGCCCGCCCAGCAGCAGCAGCACGCTCTTGCCGAGCAGCACGTCGTGCGCCAGTTCGCCCCAGGCTGTGCGGACCGCGCCCGGCACGGCACGGTCACCGCGGCGCGCCAGCAGGATGCCGGCCACCAGCCCGGGGGCTTCCATCACCGCCACCCACAGCGCGGCGTGGCTCTCGTAGGGAATGCCGCGCCGCGTCAGCGCACTGCTGGCCACCGCAAAAGTGACCACGCTGACCGAACCGTAATGCGCCGCCAGCGCGCCGGCGTCCGCGGCGCTCAGGCGCAGCGCCCGCAGCAGCGGGAACAGCACGAAGGGGATGACGAAACCCAGCGCCATGCAGGCCAGCACCTGCGGTGCCAAGGCAGCAATCGGCTGGCGCGACAGCTCGATGCCGCCCTTCAGCCCGATGGCCAGCAGCAGGTAGATGGCCAGCGTTTCGTACAGCGCTTCGGGCAGCCGCAGATCGCTCTTCACCAGGCGTGCGAACACGCCGAGCAGGAAGAAGTAGACAACGACGTCGATGATCGCTTCCCGCTCAGCTGTTCAGCTGTTGCGCCGGCCCTTGCGCCCGCGCCCGCTCATCAGCCGGTCGTACAGGGCGTCGGGCAGCAGGCGCATCAGCCGCGCCACCAGCGCCATCTGCCACGGGATGATTGCCTGCCCGGCACCGCGCCCGATGGCCCGCATCGCCCGCGCGGCGAACTCGTCGGCCTGCAGCATGAAGGGCATCGAGTAGCGGTTGCGCGCTGTCAGCGGCGTCGCCACGTACCCCGGCAGCAACGCCACCACGCGCACGCCGTCGCCTCGGCACTCCAGACGCAGGCTCTCGCAGTAGGCCACCACGCCGGCCTTGCTGGCGCAGTAGGCGCCGTGCCCCGGCAGGCCGCGCACCGCCGCCATGCTGGCGATACCCACCAGTGTGCCGCTGCGGCGCGCGCGCATGCCCGCGAGGAAGGGATGAAAGGTGGCCGCCACGCCCAGTGTGTTGAGCATCAGGGTGTCGTGCATCACATCCAGGTCGGCGCGCTCGGCGGTGTCCATGCCGACGCTGATGCCGGCGTTGGCGATCACCACGTCCGGCAGCCCCTGCGCCGCAATGCAGGCCGCGCCGGCGGCGGCGATGCTGTCGATCTGCGCCACGTCGGCGGCGTAGACCCGCGCCCGGTCGGCGCCCAGGCCCTGCGCCTGCAGCCTGGCTTCGAGCAGGTCGGCACGGCGCGCTGACAGCGCCAGCCGCCAGCCGGCCTGCGCGTAACGCGCTGCCAGCGCCTGCCCGATGCCGCTGGAAGCGCCGGTGATGAAGACCAGTGGGATCCGGGACACGAAGCTCTCCCTCGGCCGTCGGCGGGCGCTTCAGCGCGCCGCGGGCGCGATCAGCGCGCGCACCGGACCCTGGAAGTCCAGCCGGCGTGCCGGCAGATCGAGTTCGAGCCCGCCCGCGCTCAGCCGGTCGCGGCCATGCAGCACCAGCACCGGCCGGTCGGTGCGCACGCGCTGGGTGACGAGAAAGAAGTGCAGGAACTCGCCGCGCAGCGTCAGCGGCACGCCCTGGGCGTCGAGCGCGTCGACCTCCGCGCCGCCCATCAGCTGCACCTCGCTGCCGTCGCCGTTGGACAAGGCACGCTCGGCGCGCGCCAGCGTGACCCGGCCGTCCGGGGCGATTGCGCGGATCG
>JBBQOR010000041.1:0-9779 GCA_038331055.1 Burkholderiales bacterium | reverse complement strand
GATTGCTTTTCGAGCGACAACAGCTCGCCTTCGAGCTTCTTCAGCCGCTCCTTGGAGCCCGAATCGCTTTCCTTCTTCAGCGCCTCCTGTTCGATCTTCAGCCGCACGATCTCGCGATCGAGGTTGTCCAGTTCCTCCGGTTTGGAATCGATCTGCATTTTGAGCCGCGCCGCCGCCTCGTCGACAAGGTCGATCGCCTTGTCGGGCAAAAAGCGGTCGGCGATGTAGCGATCGGAAAGCAGGGCGGCCGCCACCAAGGCGCTATCTTGGATGCGCACGCCGTGGTGCACCTCGTAGCGCTCTTGCAGGCCACGCAGGATGGCGACCGTGGCCTCCACGCTGGGCTCGTCGACCAGCACCTTCTGGAAGCGCCGCTCGAGCGCGGCATCCTTCTCCACGTATTTGCGGTACTCGTTGAGCGTGGTGGCGCCGATGCAGTGCAGCTCGCCGCGCGCCAGCGCGGGCTTGAGCATGTTGCCGGCGTCGATCGCGCCCTCGGCCTTGCCCGCGCCGACCATCGTATGCAGCTCATCGATGAACAGGATGATGCGGCCCTCGTCGGCGGCCACCTCCTTGAGCACGGACTTCAGCCGCTCCTCGAACTCGCCGCGGTACTTGGCGCCGGCCAGCAGTCCGGCCATGTCGAGCACCAGCACGCGCTTGTCCTTCAGGCTCTCCGGCACTTCACCGTTGACGATGCGCTGGGCCAGTCCTTCGACGATGGCGGTCTTGCCCACGCCGGGCTCGCCGATCAGCACCGGGTTGTTCTTGCTGCGCCGCTGCAGCACCTGGATCGCGCGGCGGATCTCGTCATCGCGGCCGATCACCGGGTCGAGCTTGCCCTGGCGGGCGCGCTCGGTCAGGTCGAGCGTGAACTTCTTGAGCGCCTCGCGCTGGCCTTCGGCTTCAGCCGAGTCCACCTTCTGGCCGCCGCGCACCGCGTCCACCGCAGCCTGCAGCGCCTTGCGGCTCAAGCCGTGGCCGCGCACGACGCCGCCGATGTCGGTCTTGGCGTCAGCCAGCGCCAGCAGGAACATCTCGCTGCTGACGAACTGGTCGCCGCCCTTGGTGGCCTCCTTGTCGGCCGCCTGCAGCAACTGCGTCAGCTCGCGCCCGGGCTGCACCGGCTGGCCGCCGCCCTGCACCTGCGGCAGGTTGCGGATGGCGGTCTCCATCGCCGTCGCCAGCGCCGCGGTGTTGGCACCGGCGCGATCGAGCAGCGCCTTCGGGCCGTCGGCCTGCACCAGCATCGCCGCCAGCAGGTGCGCTGGCTCGACGTAAGGGTTGTCGCGGGCGACCGCGGCGCTCTGGGCATCGCCCAGCGCCTGCTGGAACGCGGTAGTCAGCTTGTCGAATCGCATGTTCGGGGTCCTCTGCGGGTTGCCACGGGGGCTCGACCGGCACTTTGGGTGAACCGGCAGCATTTCAAGGCACGCGCGGCTTCCTAGAATGCGCGAGTGGATATTCATCAGATTCAGGTCAAGTACGAGATCGTTCCCGACCGCCTGCTGATGCAGGTGCGCACGCGCCAGGGCGAACTTTTCTCCGCCTGGTTGACGCGGCGCATGGTGCAGCGGCTGCGTTCTCCGTTCCGCCAAGCGGTCAGCCGGCTGGGTATTGCGCGCGCTGCGCCGCAGTCGATCGCTGTGCCCGAGGCGCGCGCGATGCTCGAGCAGGCGGCGCGAGAACGCCCATTGCCCAACGCCGACTTCGGCAAGCCCTTCGAGGCCGACGGCAGCAGCCATCCGCTGGGGCCCGAGCCGCTGTTGCCTGCAGAGATCGACATCCGCGTCGGACCGCAGGGCGGGCTGCTGGTCAGCCTGCGCGAGGCACGCGGGCGGCGGCTTGATCTGCGCCTGGGCGACGATCTGGCCACCGCCTTGCTGCGCCTGCTCGATCAGGCGCTCATCAGCGCCGAATGGACGCTGGCCGAAGAGTCGTCCACCGCCGAGCCGCAGCCACCGGGAACGCCAACGGTCCTCAACTGAGGTGACCAGCGCTCCTCGAGATCAAGAGGCCATCGATCCGGCCTTGCTGTCCAAGCCGTTGACCAGCTGGCCGCGCGCCGTGATGTCCGGCACTGTGGGTGCCGTGGTGACGCTGGCGGTGGTGCTCACGCTGGGCGTGCTGGCCTTCGCGGCACTCGGCCCGCAGGCAGTGGAGATCGGCATCCCCGCAGCCTTCGCGACGGTGGTCGTCGGCGCCTTGGTCTATGCACTGGCCGGCCGCAGCGCGCTGCCCGCGGGCGGCCCGAGCTCGACCACCGCGCTGATCCTGGCCGGGCTGGTGAGCATCCTGGTGGCCGACCCGGCGCTCGGGCTGCCCTCGGTGCAAGGCGTCCGGCTGGTGCTGGCGGCCACCGGTGCCGCAGTGGTGCTCGGCGGTGTGCTGATGATGGTGATGGCCGGCATCGGTCTGGCGCGCCTGTCGCGCTTCGTGCCGCAGCCCGTGCTGTCGGGCTTCATGAACGGAGTCGCGCTTCTGGTGGTGGCGTCTCAGGTGCCAGCGCTTCTGGGCGTTGCGCCGGCCGCGCTGCGTGAAGGGGTCGTGTCGGTCGCAGGCGCATTTGCGCCCGGCGCCCTGGTGCTCGGGCTGGCGACGGCAGGCTGCGTCTGGCTGGTGGCGTGGCGCGCGCCGCGCGTACCCGCAGCACTCGCCGGGCTGGCGTTCGGGCTCGGTGCCTACGCCCTGGGGCGATGGCTGCTGCCCGGCTTGCCCCTGGGCGCGCCGCTCGGGCCGATGCCCGACGGCAGCCTGTGGCCTGATGCGCTGCTGCCGCTGCTGGGCCCCGACGGGTTCGACTTCATGCGCCGCCACGTGCTGTCGGTGCTGCTGTTCGGCGGTCTGCTGGCGCTGATCGGCACGCTCGAATCGATGCTCTCGCTGCAGGCCTTCGACCAGCGCATGGGTGAGAGCCACAACCCGCAACGTGAGCTCGGCGCACTGGGCCTGGCGAACATCGCCACCGGCCTGTGTGGCGGTCTGCCTTGTGTGATGCTGCGCGCCCGCGCCACCGCCACGCTGCAGGCTGGCGGCCGCGGCGTGCGGCCGTGCATCGTGGCCTCTGTGGCCTTTGCGCTGGTCTTCCTGGTCGGCCGCCCGCTGCTGGAACCGATGCCGATGGCCGTGCTCGCCGGCATCATGCTGACCGTGGCGGTGGCCTTGTCGGACCCGTGGAGCCGCCGCCTCCTGCGCCGCGCGCTGGCCGGCGAGAGCAGTCGAAGCACACGCACCAGCCTGGCCATCATGCTGGTGGTCTGCCTGGCCACCGTCTGGCAGGGTGTGGCCGCCGGGGTGGTGCTGGGCGTGCTGCTGGCAACAGCTGTCTTCGTGCACGGCATGAACCGCTCGCTGGTGCGCCAGCGCTTCGACGGCCACAGTCGGCCGTCGCGTCGCATCTGGCCGCCCGCCACCGAAGCCAGACTGCAGCCGGCGCGACAGCACATCGTCGGCCTGGAACTCGAAGGCGCGCTGTTCTTCGGCAACGCCGAGCGGGTCTTCGAAGAGGCCGGCACGCTGCCGGCCGATTGCCGAGTACTGGTGATCGACCTGCGCCGCGTCAGCACCATCGACGAGACCGGCGCGCTGATGCTGCAGAAGTTGGACGTGGACCTGGCGCGGCGCTGCGTCACGCTGATCGTGGCTGGCGTGACGGCCGACAACCCGATCGGCCAGCAACTGGCGGCTTACGCGGCACGGGGCGGCCTGGTGGCGGCCTGGACGCGCGACAGCGACCGCGCACTGGAACAAGCCGAGCGCTTGCTGCTGGGCACCGCGGAGCTTCACGAGGTGCCGGTACCGCTGCCGCGCAGCAACCTGTTCGCGGGCCTGACCCCCGAGCAGTCGGCAATGCTGGCGGCCGCGATGCCGGCGCGGCGTCTGGCCGCCGGCGAGTGGGTGTTCCGCGAGGGCGAACCTGCCGATGGCCTTTACGTGCCGACCGAAGGCTCGATCAGCGTGGTCAGCGCGCAAGGCGATCAGCGATTCCTCAGCTTCTCGCCGGGCGTGATGTTCGGCGAACTGGCCATGCTCGACGGCGGCGGGCGCACCGCCGGCGCGCGCGCAGACACCGACGCCGAGGTGCACTGCCTGGCGCAGCACGCGCTGCAGGCGTTGTCGAAGACCGACCCGGAGCTGCATGCACAGATCTACCGCAACATCGCGGCGCATCTGTCGGTGCGGCTGCGCCAGGCCTCGATGGCCTGGCGCGCCGCGGCGCAGTGAGGCGCAGTTCGTTCAGGGCACAAGCGGCAAAGCCGTGGATTCAAGCGCAGCGCCCAACTGCGCCCGCTGCACCTTGCCCAGCGCGGTCTTCGGCAAGGCTTCGAGTACCTCGATGCGCCGGGGCCGCTTGAAGCCGGCCAGTTTGTCGGCCAGCAGCGCCTGAAGCGCCGGCAGATCGGCTTCACAACCCGCGCGCAGCACCAGCGCCAGCACCGGCACCTCGCCCCAGCGCGCGTCGGGCCGGCCGACCACCGCGCACTCCGCCACCCAGGGCAGACTGCCGACCAGGTTCTCGATCTCGGCCGGGTGGATGTTCTCGCCGCCGGAGATGATCAGCTCCTTCAGCCGCCCGACCACCTCGTAGAAGCCATCGTCGTGCAGACGCGCCAGATCACCGGTGTGAAACCAGCCATCGGCGTCGAAGGCTGACGCGGTGTCGCGGTGGTAGCCGCGCATCAGGTTCGGCGCTTGCAGCAGCACTTCGCCATTGGCCGCCAGCCGCACCTGCACGCCCAGCGCGGAGCGGCCTGCGCGGCCGGCATTCGCGATCGCCTTGTGCGGCCGCAGCACGAACGAGACCGGCCCGCTCTCGGTGGCGCCAAACACCTACGCCACCGGCACCCCGCGTCGGTGGAAGGCCTCGATCAGCGGCAGCGGCACGATCTGCGAGCCGCTGTTGACGAAGGCCAGCGAGGAGAGGTCGCAGGCCGGCCAGTCGGCATGCTCGATCAACGCGCGCATCACTGCCGGCACCAGCAGGCTGGTGGTCGGCCGCCAGCCGGCGACATCGTTCAGCCAGGCAGAAGGGTCGAAGCGCGTATGCAGCCGCACCACACCGCCGGCGGCCAGTGCAGGCAGCATCTGGATCGCCAGCCCGCCCATGTGGAACAGCGGCAGCATGGCCAGCACGCGCGAGCCGCTGTTCAGGCCCTGCGCGTCGATGGCGGCGTCCAGGTTGGCGGACAGGCCGGCCTCGGTGTGCAGGGCGCCCTTGGGTGCGCCGGTCCTCGGCCATGCCGGTGCCGGCTGGCTGCTGGCCGACGCCACGCCCAGGGCCTGCATCCGCATCGTGGCGGCCTGCACCTCGGCGGCGAACCCGCCGCGCGTCCAGGATCGACCTTCGGCCTCGAGCATCGGCGCATCGACAAGCCCGCCCTGCCACCAGCGATCGCTCATTGCCGCGGCTCTGGTCGCTGACGCGGCCTTACTCGATCGCCTCGTCGCGCTCGCCCGCTTCGTACAGGCACTCGCGGCCCAGGCGATCGATGCACAACTCGGCGGTCCACGGCAGCATCAGGCTGCCGCAGCGGCTGTCGCGGTAAAGCCGCTCCAGCGGCAGGCTCTTGAGCATTCCCTGCCCGCCGCAGGTGCGCAGGGCCAGCCGCGCCAGGTCGTTGGCGTTCTCCATGATCGTGTAGTGCGCCGCCAGCAGCCGCATGCGCGTGTCCTTGTCCGGGTCGACGCGGGCATCGCGCGCGTTCTGCAGGAACAGCGCGCGGGTCTGCTCGAGCTTGATGCGCATCTCGGCCACCGCCACCTGCTTGGTCGGGTACATGCGGCGCAGCACCGGCGGCGTGCCGGGCACCTCGCCGCGCAGGTAGCTGACGGTGAAGTCATAGGCCGCCTGCGCGATGCCCATATAGGTGGGCGAAAGCGTGGCGAACATGTGCGGGAATCGGCTGGCCGCCTGGTAGTACAGGCCCTCGGGCATCAGCCGCTCGGATTCGGCCACGAAGACATCCTTGAACAGCAAGGTGCGGCTGACGGTGCCGCGCATGCCCATCGGGTCCCAGTCGCCGGTGACGCTGACACCGGCGGCATCGGCCGGCACCGCGAGGTACAGCGAATCACGCTGGTTGGCGTCCGGACGGTCGACGGTGCACAGCACGCCGTAGTAGTCGGCAGCGCCGGCCAGCGAGGCAAAGATCTTGCGACCGTTGACCACGTAGCCCGCCACACCGCCCTGCACCGCCGGGCGCGCCAGCGTGCCGAAGGGCGCCTTGCCGGCGGCGGCGGCGCCGCCTTCGCTGAAGGGCTGCGCATAGACCTTGCCCTGCACCGCGATACGGTGAAAGTGCAGCGTGCGGTGGCGTTCATGATCGGCGCGCTGCTCGGGCGTCATGTCCAGCGCGTCGGCGATGAAGCCGGCCCACATCGACGAGCACACGTGCATGTTCCAGGTGAGTGCGGTGGCGCCGCACCAGCGGCCGATCTCGGCGGCCACCATGACGTAAGTGGCGAAGTCGGCACCCTGCCCGCCATGCTCGCGCGGCACGCAGATCGCCAGCAGCCCGGCGGCGCGCAAGTCGGCATAGTTGTCGAATGGGAAGCTCGCCTCGGCGTCGTGCCTGGCAGCGCGTGGCGTGAACTTCTCACGCCCGAGCGCTGCCGCGATGGCGATCAGCTCACGCTGCGCCGCCGTCAACACCCCGGCGTTACCGACGATGTGCGAAGGCTGGTAGCGCGACGCCGCAGCGCGCGCGGGTTCAGTTGGGCTGGCGGACATCGACGGAGCTCCCATGGTCGGCAGTCGGGAAGCGGCGCGCGAGAAACGACAACAACGCGCGGTGGACGGGCTCGGGTGCTTCCATCTGGGCCAGATGGCCGACGCCGGGCAGCAGCACGAATTCGGCATCGGCGATGCGTTGCGCCATCGCCTGCATCACTGCCGGCGGGGCGTTGCGGTCGTGCTCGCCGGCCAGCAGCAGCACCGGCATAGTCAGCCGCGCGAGATCGGCGCGGCGGTCGAAACCGACGATCGCCTGCAACGCCGCGCGGTAGGTGGCTTCGCTGACCTGCGCCATCACTTCGACGCAGCGCGCCACCGCCTCGGGTGGCGCCAGCGGCGAGGCCATGCCACGCGCCAGCGCGGGGGCCAGCGCGGCCATGCCCTGCCCGGCGTCCAGCGGCGCGAGCCGCTCGTGCAGGAACTTCTGCTGCCAATCCCCGCCGGGCTTGCCGAAGGCCGGCGAGGTGCCGCTGAGCACCAGCCCGGACACACGTTCGGGCGCAACGGCGGCCACTTCCTGCGCCACCATGCCGCCCATGCTGTGGCCGACGAGCAGCGCACGCTTGTACCCCAACTGGTCCAGCGTGGCCAGCACGCTGGCCGCCAGAGCAGCCATGTCGTAGGGATCGATCAACGCCGAGCGGCCATAGCCGGGCAGGTCCACCGCCACCGCACGCCAGCCGGCCTGCGACAGTGCGCGCCCTGTCCCCGAGACCTCATCGCCCCAGGCGAGCCTCGAACCACCTACGCCGTGCAACAGCAATGCCACCGGCGCACCAGGCGCGCCCCAGGCGTCGAAGAGCAGCGCGGCGATCGGTTTCATACCAGTTGCCCGTCGCGCACCACAGCCTCGCCGTCGAGCGTGACCGTGCAGCGGCGCAGCGGCAGGTCGAAGTGGCCCGGGGTGTGGCGGCCAGCCACCTCGTTGGCGCCGGTCGAGTAGAGAAAGTTGCCGGCCACCGCGCGCAGCTCGGTGCCGTTGAAGTCGGCCTTGTCGTAGAAGTGCAGCGCGTCCCAGCGTGCGCGGCGGTTCAGGCCCCAGCCGACATGGCTGACGGCGTAGGCGGCGCGGTCACCCCAGGCGGCGAAGTACTCGCGCATGGTCTGCGCATCGGGCGAATCACCGATGACCGCCGCCACATGGTCGTCCTCGATGTCCAGGCTCACCGCATCGGCCAGGTAACGCTTGAAGCTCAGGTTCAGATCGCCGCGGTCGAGCACCAGCCTCCCGCGCACCGTGCCCGCCGCCGGGAACGCGAGCACCAGCCCGCCGGGCCAGTGCGACAGCGTGCCCGGCTTGCTGGTGAAGCCCCAGACCCCGCCGACGCGCGCGCCCTGAAGGTCGATCTGCAAGTCGCTGCCGGCCGCAGAGCTCACGTGCATGCGGCGCGCGGTCTTCAGCCGCCGCATCGCGTCGCGCACCGGCGCTTCGTCTTCAGCGCGCGGCAAGCAGCGCTCGAGGATCTCCGGGTGCTCGTTGCTGATGGCCAGAACGCGCGCGCCGCCGCGAAGGATGGCCGGCAGCTCGGCCGCATGCTGCAAGCCTTCCACCGTGCAGTCGGCGACGAAGACACAGCCGGCCAGCGCCTGCACCACCGGACCCAGGCCGCCGATGGCCTGCGACGCGCCGGTGGACCGCACCGGCACCGGCGAGGTGTGCGCTTGCGCCGGCAGCACGATGCGAAAGCTGCGCGCGCCCAGCCGCTGCAGCGCCAGCGCGGCATGCTCGACGATCGCGCTGCGGCTGTGCGCCTCAGCCAGCACCGCGCAGGCGTCGCCTGCATTCACGCCGCACAGGCGGAAAGCCTGCTCGAAGGCGTCCAGCCAGGGGGCATGAATGGCCGTGTGGGTCACAGGATCTCACCCAGCATGTGGTAACGCCCGCCGTGAAAGACCAGCGGCGCGAGCCCCGAGTCTTCCAGCCGCAACACGCGGCCGATGTACAGCACATGGTCACCCGCGTCCTGCTGCGAGAAGCTCTCGCACTCGAACACCGCGGCCGCGCCGATCAGATGCGGCGCGCCCCGCTCGCCGTCGCGCCAGGCGCCTTCGGCAAACTTGTCGGTGATCGAACTGCTGGCAAAGCGCCGCGACAGATCGATCTGCGATTCAGCCAGCACGTTGACAGTGAAGCCGGACGCCTCACCGAAAGCCACCACACTGGGGCTGGCCTTGCGCAGCGACCACAGCACCAGGGGCGGGTCGAGTGACAGCGACGCGAAGGAGTTGGCGGTCAGCCCCACCGCCACGCCCGCCACATCGCGGCAGGTGATGATGGCCACGCCAGTGGCAAAGCGCCCGAGCGCGGCACGCAGGGCGGAGGTGGTGATCGGCAGGGTGATCGGCGAGGGCTGGGGTTCTGGAGCATTCATGCCGACTTGATCGTACAGGGGCGATTGCATTGCATCGGCGATGGACCGCCGCCCACGCGGCTAGCCGCGCAGTAGCGCGCGGGCCAACATGAACCCGGCGGCAGTGCAGGCCAGCGCACCCAGCACATGGGCCAGCGTGTGCCACGCCGCCAGCGCCCAGGCGCCGCGCTGCAACAGCGAGAGCGACTCGGCAGAGAAGGCCGAAAAGGTGGTGAAGCCGCCGAGAAAGCCGGTCACAAGTAGCAAGCGCCAGAACGCTTCGGGCTCACGCGTGAAGACCTGCATGGCCACGCCCGCCAACAGCCCGCCGAGCAGATTCACGGCCAGCGTGCCCAGCGCAAAGCCGGGCCAGGCGGCATTGAGCCAAAGCCCGGCGCTCCAGCGACCGAGCGCGCCGAGCGCTGCACCACCTGCCACGGCGGTGGCCTGCACGGCCAGCGCCGTCGCGCTCATCGGCCGTCGGCCGGGGGTACGGCGTTATCCGCGGCAATTCCCCAGCGGGCCAATGCTGCATCGTCGGCCACGCGGGCGTCGACCCAGCATGCGCCATCAGGCCCGATCTCTTTCTTCCAGAACGGGGCCTGCGTCTTCAGCCAGTCCATCAGGAACTCGCAGGCCGAGAAGGCCATCGCGCGGTGCGCCGAGGCCACCGCCACCAGCACGATCTGCTCGCC
>JBBQOR010000040.1:0-9851 GCA_038331055.1 Burkholderiales bacterium | reverse complement strand
TCTCCACCTTCACGATCCCCGGCACGCCGCCCGGCAAGCCGAACTGGACCGGCCCTTACGTGGCGATCGAAGGCCGCGGCTCGCTCGACCTGCTGTCGGGCCTGCTCACGCTGCGCGGCGACTTCAACGTCATCGTCTCCGTCAACGGGGCCGAGCTGAACGTGACGGCCGAGCTCGACCTGCCAATCCTCGAGCCGCTGTCGGTGACGGGCACGCTGGGCATCGTCGCTGGCGGCATCTACGGCAGCCTGGAGATCGGCGGCAGCGGCGCGGATTCCCGCATCATCGATGCGGGCAGCGTGTTCAACGTCACCGGCCGCTTCCTGCTGCAGATCAACACCACCAACGATCCGCAGCAGGTGCGCGGGCGCGACGCCAACGGTGCCGTGTTCGGGGCGGATGGCAAGCCCATCGTCGTCACCATCGCACCCAATCTGCTGCGTCTGACCGGCGAGGCCTCGATCAACGTCGGCCCGATCTCGCTCAAGGGCGGCATGGACCTGCTGATCGACCGCAACGGCCTGCAGGCCAGCGGCAACGTCACGCTCGATCTGGGTGACTTCGGCGAGATGGCCTTCGAGCTCGATGCCGCCTTCGGCACCGACGCCTCGGGCTCGGCCTTCTTCGCGCTGCGCGTCGAGACCCGGCTGTCCTTCGGCATCTCGGTGCTCAACATCGGCGCCAGCGCAATCCTGCAGATCAACACCAGCGCGAGCGACTACCGCACGCTGCAGGGCAACGTCATCAGCGGCAATACGCTGTTCGACCTGTCGCTGGCCGGGCAGATCAAGCTGCTCGCCTTCGACGTCGACTTCAGCGGCCGCGTCAGCATCGTCAACGAGGTCTTCAAGCTCGAGTTCAGCGGCAACCTCAACTTCTTCAACGCGCTGACGGTCAACGTCAGCGGCTTCATCCAGAGCGACGGCCAGTTCGAGATCCGCGGTGCCGCCGAACTCAACATCTACCTCGGCCCGCTGCACTTGCAGGCTGGCATGAGCGTGCTGTTCTCCAGCCGGCCGCGCTTTGCCGGCACGGTCTACGGATCGCTCGATTTCGAGATCGATCTCGGTCTGTTCGAGATCGACATCACGCTGGCCGGCTTCCGCGGCGAGATCGACATCACCCCGGCCAGCGCCTACCTGGCGGCGCGTGTCACGGTGATGGGCATCACCATCTCGGGCAGCTACAAGTGGAGCTTCGGCGCGCCGCCGGACATCAGTCACCTGGCCGCCGACGGCACGCTGTTCCTGCACATGGGCGACCAACCCGGCCGCTATGGCGGCGGCGACCTCTACGACGACATCGTCAACGAGTCTTTCAACGTCGAGACCGAGGGCGGCGACATCGTCGTGCGCTCGATCGGCGAGACCGAACGCTACAGCGCCGCGCTGGTCAAGCGCGTCGTCGCCTATGGCGGCAAGGGCAACGACTCGCTCTACATCAGCCCGAGCGTGAATGCCGTGCTCGATGTCGACGGCGGCCTGGGCAACGACGCCTTCATCATCCTGGGCGGGGCGGCCGGCAGCGTGATCCGCGGCGGCGCCGGCAAGGACGAGTTCGTCGGCAGCGGCCGCGACGGCCTGCGCTTCGAAGGCGGCGACGGCGACGACAAGTTCATCGGCGGCGAAGGCTCAGAGACCATCGACATGGGCCTGGGCAACAACACCCTCTGGGGCAACGGCGGCAACGACGACATCGTGCTGCGCGGCGGCCGCGACACGGTCTACGGCGGCTACGGCAACGACACCATCCGCCTCGAAGGCGGCGAGGCCAGCGTCGATGCCGGCTTCGGCGACGACCTGATCATCGCCGGCTCCGGCCCCGCCACCATCAACGCCGGCGGTGGCAACGACGTGATCCGCCTGGGCACCGGCGCCGCCACCGTCGACGCCGGCAGCGGCAACGACCGCATCGTCGTCAGCACCGGCGCGACGGATCTGAAGGCCGGCGAGGGCGACGACCTGATCGAGGTCGGCACGGTGGGCGAGCTCACGCTCGACGCCGGCGGCGGCGTCGACCGCGTGGTGGTGACGCCGCTTGCCACCAGCGCGCCGGTGGCGATGAACGACCACAGGCTGGTTCTCACCTCCGCAGCCGGCGTGCGCTCGATCGACTTCAACGATTCGCTCGAACGCATCGTCCTGACCGACCAGAACAGCCAGACCACCAGGCTGGTCATGAACGCCGGCGACAGCTGGGGCGCGACCGATCTGCAGCTCGACGCCAGCGGCGTGGTCGACCTGCGCGGCTCGCTGTTCACCGCCCCCGACGCGATGCTGAGCATCCGCGCGCGCGGCGTGGAAGGCACCTTCAACACGCAACTGGCCGAGCTCTCGGTGCTGCTGACCGGCGGCGCCGGCGGCCAGGACATCGTCGTGCGCGAGGCCGACAGCCTGGTCGTCGTCGATGACGGCCGCGCTGGCGGCGGCCTGGTCACGCCGGCCGGTGCGATCGACGTGCAACTCGCCGCGCGCGAGGCGCTGTTTACCCATGCCAGCGGCCTGATCTCGGCCGGCGGCACGAGCGATCTGCGCATTGCCGCCGACGACATCGACTTTGATGCGGGCGACAACACGGTGCGCGGCAACGGCGTGCTCACGTTGCGCACGATGGCCGCAGACCAGGGCTACCGGTTGGGTGCCGCGGGCCAGAGCGACAACGGCTTCGACTATTCGGCCACCGCCAGGTCCGGCTCCATGGACCTGGGCATGCGCGATCTGTCGGCGCTGCGCGACGGCTTCTCGTCGGTGCGCATCGGCCACAACGCCCCAGGCGTGACGATGCTCGTGGGCGATGTCGAGAACGCGCGCCTCACGGTGTTCGACTTCTCGGCCCAGTTCGACGACCCGACCGTGCTGACAGCCGACCGCATCACCGTCGTTGGCGACGTGCGCGGCAGCGACCGCATCGACCTCGTCGGCCGCGCGATGGATGTCAACCGGGCGAACATCCGCAGCCCGCTGGGCGCGCCCGACACCGGCATCCGGGCGCTCGACCTGAGCGTCACCCTGAGCGAGCAACTGGTCGTCTCGGGCTGGCTGATCGGCCAGCGCAGCCTGGACATCCAGGTCACCGCCAGCACCGGCCAGAACGCCATCGTGAGCTACGGTGATGGCCCCAACAGCGTCAGCACCGACCAGGCCTCGCTGCTGCAGGTGCTGGACGCCAACGGCACGCTGACGGTGCGCGGCTCGCACTCGCTGATGCTGGGCGGCGAGGCCAGCTCACCAGCCGAAGGTGCGCGCATCAGCCTGCAGGCCGGCACCGCGCTGGACGTGATGTTCGGCGGCACGGTGTTCGCGCCGGCCGCCAACACGGTGATCGAGTTGCAGGCCGAGAGCCGCGTGCATGTGCTGTTCGGCGGCACGGTGATCTCCGGTGCCACCTACTCGGCCGGGCCGACCGGCAGCCAGGTGGCCGCGCTGACCGGCCCCGGCGCGACCATGAGCATCCGCAGCGGCGGCGAGCTCTTCGTCAGCGGCGGGCTCACCGCGGCCGGCGCAATGACGCTGCAGTCGACCGAGCTGAAGAGCGACTTCGCGGCCTTCTTCGACCGCCTGCCCGGCCGTGTGCTGGCCAGCAGTGGCGATGCGGGCACCGTGACGCAGGCCCTGGCCGAGCTGAACGCCGGCACGATGGGCAGCGCGCTGCGCGGCCTCATCGACGCCGGCAGGCTGCCGCTGGGCGCGCAGGCCTCGGTGATCGCGGTCGGCGACTTCACGCCCTGGGGCGAACTGGCGCCCGAAGCGCAGGCCAAGGTGGCCGCGAGCCTGGGTTTCCTGGTGCTGAAGGACGGCGGCATCTTCAATCCTGATACGGGCGTCATGCGCGTGTCGGTGGTCGATGCGGTCACCAAGGTGCGCACCGAGTCGCTGGTCGGCGGGCCTGTCGTGCAGTACGACCCGAACACCGTCGCCTGGGGCGCCGCGGGTGCGCCAGCCGCCGGCGCCAGCTTCGATGCGCTCAGTGCCGCCCAGCGCGCGGCGGTGGCGGCGCAGTTGGGCTACACGGTGCTGCCGGTGGGCAGCAACTTCGACGCTGACGCGGCGGCAGGCCAACAGTTGCGCAGCAGCTGGCTGCAAGGCGTGCGCGCAGACTACGACAACTCACGCATCGACTGGGTCGCGGCCGGCGTGTCCGCGCCCGCCGGCGACCCGCCCTTCGCCCAGATCACGGCGGCGCAGAAGATGGTGGTCGCCAACTCGCTCGGCTACCGCTTCGATGTCTACGCCATCCAGCCCGACAACTGGGCCAGCGCGAGCATCGACTACAGCAGCATCCCGCGCCAGGTCTGGATCGACGCCTCGACCACCAACTACGCGGTGGTCATCTCGGCCGCGCAATGGGGCGCCGCCGGTGCGCCGGCCACCGGCACCCTGTATGCGGACCTGACTCCCGCGCAGCGCGCCGTCGTCGACGAGGTGGTCGCCTTTGTGCCGGCAGTGGGTACCGCCTATGGCGACCTCAGCGAAGGCCAGCGCTCTGTCGTCGACGATCGCCTGCGTCCGGCCCCGGAAACGCTGTTCGCGGACCTCACCGCCGCGCAGCGGGCCACCATCACCGCCTTCATCGACCGTGGTGGCGACGGCAACGGCGTCACCTGGTTCAACTACACCGCGCCAGCCGGCAAGAAGCTGGTCAGCGGCTTCGCCGAAGGCTCGGTCGCCGACTACAGCAACGACGACATCTTCTGGGGCAGCGCCGGCACGCCGGTGGCCAGCGCCAGCTTCGAGTCGCTGACGTCTGCGCAGAAGGCGGTGGTGGCGCGAAGCTTCGGCTACGAGCCGATCACCTCCGAGCGCTTCTACAACGCTGATGCGCCGCTCGGCCGCCAGTTGATTTCGGCGTTCTCCAGTACCGGCGTTGATTTCGACCTCACGGCCGTCGACTGGGGCGGCATCAAGGCGCCTGCGGCCGGCACCAGCTTCGAAGCGATGACGCTGGCCCAGCGCGACGTGGTGCTGGGCGAAGTGGGCTACGCGGCCAGCCAGCGGGAAGTACTGGTCAAGCTGAGCGCCACCGACCCGGCCAAGCGCATCGTCGACACGCTGATCGACGGCGCCAGCGCCGACTACGACAGCAGCACGCTCGACTGGGCCACCGTCGCCAAGCCGGTGGCCGGCACCGCGTTCGCCGAACTGACAGCCGACCAGCAAGACCGTGTGCTCGGCGTGCTCGGCTACAACCGCTGGCAGGGCCTGGTCTACGTGGACGCCGACGCCGCGCCGGCCGCTCGCTACAAGCTCAGTTTCACGACCAGCGGCGCCGGTGCCGACGTCGACCTGGCCGCGCTCGTGTGGAGCGTGCTGCCGGTGCCTGAGCCCGGCACCGCGTTCGACCAGCTCAGCGTCGAGCAGCAGGCCCGTGTGCTCGACCAGTTCGGCCTGAAGAAGTACGAGAGCACCCTCTACTTCAAGGCCGACGCGGCGGCCGGCAAGCAACTCCGCACCGAGTTCACGCAAGGCATCGAGTACAGCAACGCCAGCGCCGGTACCGCCATACCGACGCGCTGGGTGATCCAGGACGGCAGCACCACGCCCGACGGCAAGCCTGTGCGCTACGTGGCCTACGCCTACGACGAGACCGGCGACGGCAAGATCGAAGAGATCCGCATCCTCGACCCGCACCCGCTGTTCGGCCAGCGCGGCGCTGGCTTCCTGCTCACCGGCGCCATCCGCACGCTGGGCGACGACTCCGACTTCGTCATGCGCACGAAGGACGACATCATCGTCACCGGCATCATCGACCTGCAGGGCCGGGGCTCGGATCTGGTGCTCGAGTCCGACCGCTGGGTCTATTGGGAAGGTCAGGGCACGATCAACGGCGACATCACGCTGATCGGCAAGGGCGCGCCCGAGCCCGGCAAGCCGCAGGCCGGCACCAGCGTCTACCAGCACGAAGCCTCGCTGCTCAATTCGCTCGAGCCTGGCAGCAGCATCCGCATCGAAGGCGCACAGGACGTCGAACTGTGGGGCGGCGTGATCGCCGGTGGCGTCTCGGGCGGCAGCGGCGTGACCTGGCTGGGCCCGGACTCCACCATCAGCGTCACCGCAGGCCAGCAGATCTACACCGAAGCCGCGCTGATGGCGGCCAAGTCGGTGACGCTGACGACCACCGGCACCCCAGGCGCGGACGACCAGGGCTACTCGATCATCGTGCCGCTGCCCGCCGGCCTGTCGGCGGCCGGCATCACCAGCGACGGCAGCGGCGGTCTTGTGGAGATCAACGCCTCGGGCAACGTGACCTTGCTGGGCACGGTGCTGTCCGGCGGCACCGTGACGCAGCGCTTCAACGGCACTACGCTGATCGGCGAGAGCTACACCTGGTCGGGCGAAGCGTCTGCGGTGCGCATCGCCACCACCGGCCAGCTGTGGGTCGGCGGCATGGCGAAGACCTCCAGCGGTGATTTCGAGGAGTTCGGCGGCAACATCCGCGCCAGCCACTCCGTCACATTGATCGGCGGCACCAGCCCCGACGGCATCGGCCTGCGCCTGCCCGGCGCGGCCAAGGTGGCGGTGAACGACGCCGACGGCGAGATCCACATCCGTTCGGGCCAGGCCGTGGTGCTCGAAGGCCTGTTGATCGCCGGCGGCGAGATCGTCGACGGCTACGACGCCGACGGCAAGTTCCTCGGCAGCACCACGCGCACCTTCAACGGCGACTCGGTCATCACCGTCGAGGCCGACGGCCAGGTCCGCCTCGGCCGCGACCTGCTGGCCGGCAAGTCCATCGACGTGCGCGGCGGCCGTCCGCCCGAGAACGAGCCGCCCGGCACTTTCTCGGGCTTCGGCATGCTGCTCTATGGCAGCGTCGGCCTGCGCACCTGGAGTGCCGACAGCAGCATCACGCTGTCGGGCTCGGGCAAGGTGGGTGTGCTGCCGCCCGCCTACACGCAAGAGCTGGCCGCGGCGAGCTTCATCGAGGCGGCCAACGGCCGGCTCTCGGCCGACACGTCGCTCATCGTCGGCGTGGTCAACGGCAGCAGCGTCTTCAGCCAGACCGTCACCATCACCCAGGCGGCGACGGCCAACAACAAGTTCATCCAGGACCTGCAGACCGACTTCCAGGCGGCGTTGCTGGCGGCCGGCTTCGGCGGCCCGGCCACGGCCACAGAAGTCACCGTGCGTCTGGGCGACACCGGCCTCGTGCTCACCGGCAACAGCCGCATCACTGTCGCGGCAGCGCCCGGCGGCGGCGCCGAGCGGCTGGGCTTCACGCAGGCCAACAACCCGGCGGCCGGCCCGACGGCCTCGAGCCGGCCGTATGCCATCGACGCCCCGGGAAGCGGCTCGGTGGTCAAGCTCGGCCGCGCCGACGCCCCGGGCGGCAGCATGCTGATCGCAGGCGCCATCCGCGCCCACAGCGGCATCGAGATGTATGCCGGCAACGACCCGCTCGGCCGGCCGTCGATCGATTTCGCGGCGACCAGCCTGATCGAGACGCTGTCCGGCGGCATGCGCCTGTCACCCGGCGGCAATGCGGTGCTGAACGGCGAGCTGGTCGCCCGCGGCACCGGCTCGGACATCGTCATCAACGCCCGCGACACGCTCGAGCTGCGTGGCAGCCTGACCGCGCAACGCGACATCATCGTCAACGCCGGCACCCTCACGCGCGAGGGCGAGGTCAGCCTGCGCACCGCTGGCACGGCGCTCTTCAACACCGTCGATGCGGGCGGGCGGATCATCCTGACCGGCCTCAACGATGTCTCGATCAACAGCTCGGTCGGCCAGGGCAACCCCAACCTTCAACTGATCAAGGTGGGCTCGACCGCCGGCAACTTCACGCTGGAGCGGCAATCCGGCCGCCTCGAGACTGGCGCGCTGATCGAGATCGTCGGCCGCGACATCGACCTCGCCGGCGTCGTCAACAGCCAGCTGGCGACCGAGGCCAACTTCGACGACGAGATCAGCATCATCGCCACGCGCGACCTGCTGCTGCATGCGGCCATCAATGTGGCCGGCTCGATGCGCGCCAGCGCGGGTGACGACCTGTACATCTGGGGCACCTCGATCGCGGCGCAGGGTGCCAACCAGCGCATGACGCTGGTGGCGGGCGACGAACTCACCGTCGGCAGCGTCGACAGCCGCAGCGGCGGCTCGGTGCTCGAAGCCCACAAGCTGCTGTCGCTCACCGCCGGCGGCCGCATCACGGTGGGCGTCGATGGCGCGCTGTACAGCAGCGGCAACGCCAGCACGGTGCTGGTCAAGGCCGACACGCTGCGCATCGAAGGCGCGGTGCGCGCCGGCGCCGACTTCATCACCATCGCCGGCGCGTCGGCCGGCAGATGGGCATGGACCGGCCGTGACGCCGTGATCGACATCGCCGTCACCAAGGACTTCGTCCTCGGCAACCTCAGCACCGGCTTCGGCGCCCAGCTCGAAGCCACCGGCCGCATCCAGGTGCAGACCGGTGTGGCCGCCACCGGCATCGGCTTCGAGATGAGCAGTGCCAGCCGCATCCGCGCCGACGCGACCGGCGAAGGCGCCTTCGCCGATGTGGCTGGCAGCGGCGCGCTGATCCGCCTGCAGTCGGACGGCGACATGCGGCTGCGCGGCGCGGTGCTGGCGGTGGACAGTGGCGCCGACATCGGCCTGGCATCGCGCTCGCAGGTCTTCATCGGCGGCCTGGTGCGCGCCAACGACCGTGTCGAGGTGGTGGCCGGGACCGACCCGACGCGCATCGCGGTGCACATCGACACGCTGGTGCTCGGCCCGGGCAGCACCTATGTCTCGGGCGGCACGCTCGACACCGACCGCGGCGGCAGCATCGTCATCACGGCGGTGGACGGTGTGCTGGTCGAAGGGGTGCTCGGCGAGCAAGGCGACCTGGGCAACCGCGGGAAGGTCTCGAGCATCGACATCCAGTCGGCGGCCGGCGACGTGACCGTGCGGCGCGACATCAACGGCGGCGACTCGGTGGTCATCGTCGGCGGCGACCTGTCGGTGCTCTCGGGCAGCCAGGTCTACTCGCTGAGCGTCGACTCCAGCGTCTTCATGCTGGCGCGCAACAAGCTGCTGGTGTCTGGCGGCGCGGGCGTCTCGGGTCTCAACCCGCCGATCATCCAGGCGGCCAAGCTGCTGCACCTGGCCGCGCCCACGATCACCATGAACGGCGTCATCGAGGTCACCCAGGCCGACGGCCGCGTGCTGCTGTCGGCCGAGCGTTCGGTGGACATCGCCGGCCGCATCATCGCCAACGGCAAGACGCTGGGTGCTGGCGGCGTGGTGCTCGCCGCGGCCGGCATCACGGTGAATGCCGGTGTCGACATGGCCTGGGGCCGCGCGCGGCTCGAAGGCACGATCGACAAGACCGAGCTGCTGGGCGGCAACGTCACCGTCAGCGGGCAGGGCCGCCTGGGCGCCGCCGGCACGCTGCGCATGCTGGCCGGCGGCGACGTGACGCTGGACGCCGATTCGATCGTCGCGCCGCCGCGCGCGCTGGTGGTGCAGACCACGCGCACGGTGAGCGAGGTGGTCAACGTGGTCACCGGCTACACGCAGGTCGACGACGGCATCGTCAACGTGCCGGTGGTCACCTATGTGCCGACCATCATCACCGAGAAGGTCGGCACCGAACTCGTCAAGACGGGCAGCAGCTACACCACGCTGAAGGCCACGCTGTCGCAGATCGGCTACTACAACGCGCAGCTCAATACCTTCAAGGAAGTGCTGATCGAGGGCGTGGACTACACCAATGCCGCCGTCTTCGGCGCCTCGGAATTCAAGGATTACAAGGGCAATGGCAGCGGCAGTGTCTACAAGGCCTTCACCGACTTGAACGACGTTCAGCGCAAGGCGGTCCTCGACAAGCTCGGCTACAAGCCGCTGTACGACTTTGCTTACAGCGACTAC
>JBBQOR010000039.1:0-10019 GCA_038331055.1 Burkholderiales bacterium | reverse complement strand
CGCGGCACAGGCACTGCGGCCAGCGTTCAGGCCTGCAATTCCCGGTGCAGCCAGGCCCGGGCCAGCGACCAGTCGCGCTTGACGGTGGCCACGCTCAGGCCCATGACTTCGGCGATCTCTTCGTTCTCCAGCCCGCCGAAGAATTTCAGCTCGACCACCTTGGCGGCGCGCGGGTCCACCTGCTCGAAGGCCAGCAGCGCGTCGTGCACCCGAACCACCTCGACGCCGGCGTGGCCAGCAGCCACCTGCTGTGCTTCCGTGAGCGTCAGTGACACCAGCGGCACGTCGCGCTTGATCGCCTGCTTGGCGACGGCGTGGTTCACCAGGATGCGCCGCATCATGATGGCCGCCATGCCCAGGAAATGGCTGCGGCTTTCCCACTGCGTGCGCGTTTGCTCGGTCAGCCGGAACCAGGCCTCGTGCGTCAGCGCCGTGGCGCTGAGCGTGTGCCCGGCGAACTCCTTGCGCATCTGCGCATTGGCGCTGCGCTTGAGTTCACCGTACAGCGCGGCAAAGAGCAGGTCGACGGCCCCGCCGCTGTGGGCGGTCTTGTTGGTGTCGTTGTCGGCATCCAGCTCCGACAGCCAGCGCGTGATGTCCTGCGGGGCCAGACTCGAACGGTTCATGCCGCTGGATTGTCGCGGCGGTGAGCCTTTTGCTGCGCGCGCCTTGCGCTAGTCAACAAGGCCAGCCACGTCCCTGGCGTGCCGTACTGCCACTTCCCGGCCTGCAGCGGCATCGCAGCGGGTACCACCGGGCCCGGCATCACCTTCGTCAACACCAGACTCACCGCCAAGGAGCAGTCAACATGAACAACCCAAACCCGCATCGCAGCTTCAAGCGCATGGCCGCGGCCGTCGCTCTGAGTGCTCTGCTGTCACTGGCGGCGCAGGCCAAGGACGACGTGGCGCCAGTCGCCCTCGACGCCGGCTTCAAGGCCAGCGAACAAGCCACCAGGATGTTCTCCGTCGCCGAAGCCAAGGCGCTGAAGGGCGTGAAGAAGGTGGCGGTGCCGCTGTTCTCGGTGGAGTTCGTGACAGCCGACGCCCAGCGCGCCGAGACCTCGGGGTTCGCCGCCGCCGGTCGCGCCGCGGCCACCTTGGCCTACACGCTCAAGGGTGTCGACGAGGCCGATTTCCAGGCCATCACCGCGTCGCTGTACGAAGGCTTCCTGGCCAACCTGAAGGGCGCCGGCATCGAGGTCGTACCGCACGAGCTGGTAGCGGCATCGCCCAGCTACAGAAAGCTGGCGGCCAGTGGCGTGCCGTCGCCCATCAAGAGCGATTCGGCCATCACGGCTGCGCCGCCGGGCATGCCGATCTACGGCATGAACAAGGCGCAGACCGGCGGCACCAGCAGTGGCGCGAGCTTGATGGGCGCGTTCGCGCAGATGGGCGCCGGCTTCGGCGCCGCGGGCGCAGCCCTCGACACGATCACGCTGCAGCAAGAGCTGGGTGCGGCCGTGGTCAGCGTGCAGATGAAGGTCATCTTCGTCCAGCTCACCAACAACAACAAGGGCTTCCTGGGGCGCCTGTCGAGCACGGCGTCGGTCGGCAGCTCGGTGCAGCCCACGGTGGCCAGCGCCACCTTCAGCGTGTGGTCGGCCACCGGCGGTACGTTGACGCTGGCCCAACCGCTGGCCCTCGACGCCGCAGCGTTCAGCGACGTGCGCAAGAAGGAAAAGTCGACCGGCGAGAAGGCCGGCCTGGTGGCCGTGGCGGTGCTGGGTGCCCTCATCGGCAGTGGCAGCACCAGCAGTCGTGACGACATGGAAGCCGTGGCCGACCCGGCCAAGTACCGCGACATCGTCGGTGCCGGGCTGGGCACCGTGACGCAGATGTTCGTGCAGCGGCTGAAGGCCGGCGAGTGATCCGCTGAAGTCCGACGGGCGCATCGGTGATCCTTTTGCCGACTGCACCCTGCGCTAACCAACAAGGCAGGCCACAACACGGGCCTGCCGCTGCACCACAACCAAGGAAGTCGACATGTCACGCACGCCCCACACCCTGCTTACCGTCAGCGCGCTGCTGGCCACTTTGGCCCTTGCAGCCTGCGGCGGCGGCAACGACACCCCGTCCGCAACCCCGCCTGCGACACCGATAGCGCCGGCACCGACCCCGCCGGCACAGGCCAGCACGACGGTCAGCGGAAGCGTCGTCAAGGGCCCGGTGGCGGGCGCGCAGGTGTGCGGCTACACCGTGGTGGGCAACAGCCGCGGCACCGGCCTGGGCAGTTGCACCACCACCGACGCCGCCGGCAACTACACGCTCACCGTGCCGGCCGGCAGCGGGGCGCTGTGGATGGAAGCCACGGGCGGCAACTTCATCGATGAAGCCACGTCAATCATCACCGCGCTGCCGCCGGGCTCGCCGCTGGCGGTACTGATCGCGGCCAATGGCAGCACATCGACCGCCATGCTGACGCCGCTGACCACGCTGGCGCTGAACGCCGCGCGCGCGGCGGTCGGCAGCAACGGCACGCTGGACGCCGCCGCATTCCAGGGCGCTGCCGCGCAGTTGCTGGCCAGCTTCAAGCTGCCGGCGACGTTGAACATCAGCACCACGGTGCCGGCCTTTGGCACCTCGGCGAATGCCTACGGCACCGCATTGGCCGCCGTCTCGCGCATGGTGGCCAACGGCCTGACGCTGGCGCAGATCCTGTCGGCTTCGCAGCCGTCGGCCCTGGCCACTGCGTTCGATTTGGCCGCCAACCCACCCGCACCCGCACCGGTGCCCCCCGTCACGGGCGGTGCGCCGCTGGTGATCACGGGCGCCGCGCCGGCCACCTGGAACGGCACGCTGGACAAGGCCGCTGCGCAAGTCGAACACGGCAGCAGCAGCAGCACCGGCGGCGCCCCCTTCACGTCCACGCAGCCTTTCTGCCGGGTGGCGGTGTATGGCTTGCTCGCCAGCGGCGACGGCAAGAAGTACTTCGTCCAGATTCCGTTCAGAAAGGACAACAAGGCCGTCGGCCTGGCCGTTTTCGGCGACGACGCGACGCTGCTCACGCTGGCGCGAACGGCCGACCCGACGACGGGCATCGCCATCGACACCGTCAACCGCCGCATCACCTTCACCAACTTCGAGATCGGCGGGCCCAACAGCACCCGGACGCTGACGCTGAACGGCACGATCGAGTACCCCACCAACGTCGCCCCGGAGAACCGCGCGGCCTGCGGCTGACATACTGATGGCGGGCGGCCGGGCCTGTGCCCGGCCGCTCTCGCCGCCGTAGCCGCAGTACCCGCCCACCATGACGACACCCGCCGCCCGCTGGGCCGACATCAAGGCCCTGTTCGAGGCGACGGTTGACCTGCCGGCCGCGGCGCGTGAGCCGCTGATGGCCGCCGCCGCGCTGGCCCCCGACGCCCTGGCTGAGCTGCGCAGCTTGCTGGCCCACCATGACGAAGCCACGGGCGGCGCGGTGTTCATGGCCGAGAACGCCGCCACCGCGCTGGCCGAAGCACCGGCCCTGGCGGCCGCCGCAGGCCAGCGCCTGGGCGCCTGGGAGATCGTGCGCGCCATCGGTGCCGGCGGCATGGGCGAGGTGTTCGAGGTCCGCCGCGCCGACGGCCGCTACGAGGGCCGTGCGGCCGTCAAGCTCTTGAAGCGCGGCATGGACAGCGCCGCCGTGCTGCAACGCTTTGCGCAAGAGCGCCAGGCCCTGGCGCGCCTGAGCCACCCGCACATCGCAAGGCTGCTGGATGCGGGTGCCAGCGAAGACGGCCTGCCGTACTTCGTGCTCGAGTACGTCAATGGCCGCCCCCTCGACGAAGCCGCCAGGCCCTTGAGTCTGGGCCAGCGCCTGCAACTCTTTCTGCAACTGGCCGACGCCGTGGCCCATGCCCACCGCAACCTGCTCGTGCACCGCGACCTGAAGCCCGGCAACGTGCTGGTGGACGGCGACGGCCAGATCAAGTTGCTGGACTTCGGCATTGCCAAGGCGCTGGACCCGCTGGAAGGGAGTGACGGCCACACCACCATCGGCGGCCAGCGCCCCTACACGCCGAACTACGCCAGCCCCGAGCAGGTGCGCGGTGAACCCGTCAGCACGGCCACCGACATCTACAGCCTGGGCGTGCTGCTGTACCAGATGCTCACCGGCACACGGCCCACGGGCCGCAACGCCACCACGCCGCAAGAAGCCGCCCGCAGCGTGCTGGAAGACGAACCCACGCGGCCCAGCCAGCTGTCGGCGCGCGAGGCCGTGGACCCGCAGTGGATCAACACGCGCAAGACGCTCGAAGGCGATCTGGACAACATCCTGCTCAAGGCGCTGGAGAAGACCCCCGAGCGCCGCTATGCCAGCGTGGACGCGCTGGCGGCCGACATCAATGCCTATCTGCAAGGCCGCCCGGTCAGCGCGCGGCCAGCCAGCGCGGCCTATGTGCTGGGCAAGTTCTTGCGGCGCAACCGCTGGGCTGTGCTGCCCCTGGCGCTGGGCGGTGCCGGCCTGATGCTGGGGCTGGCCGCCGCCCTGGTGCGCGGCCAGGCCTTGGCGGCCCTGGGCGCCATCGGGTTGGCCAGCGGCCTTCTGCTGGCTGTCGTCCAGATGCGCAAGGCCACGCTGGCGCAGCAGCGCGCCGAGGCCCATGTGCAGCAACTGCGCCAACTAGGGCGCGAACTGGTGGTCGAGTACGGCGACGCCATCACCTACGTGCCCGGCGGGCGCGAGCACAAGGCCCGGCTGCTGTCGTCCACGCTGGGTTACCTGCAGCGGCTGCAGGCGCAGCAGGGCGGGGCCGACGCCGGCCTGCAGGCCGAGATGGGCATGATGCACGCGCGCCTGGCGCACCTGCGCGTGGAGGGCGAGTTCAATGCCAGCGAAGACGCCGCCGAGGCCGAACACCATGCCCGCCAGGCCGTGGCGCTGTGCCAGGCGGGCGAAGCGGCGGCCCGCGACGAACCGGCGCTGTACCGCTGGTGGGCGGTGGCGCTGGGCGACCTGGCGCGACTGACCCAGCGCGCCGGTCGGCCGCAGCAGGCGCTGCTGGAACTGGAGCAGGCCGACGCCTTGCTGGCCCGCGCGCTGCTGCTCTTTCCGGCCAGTGACGAACTGCGCCGCAACCGAGCGGCCCTGCAACTGCTCGGCGCCCACGTGCTCTACGGTTGGGACCGGCCGCATCTGAACCGGCCCGACGACGCCCTGCATCAGCTGCAGCAACTGCGCGCGGGCTACCTGCAGGCCATCGCCACGGCCGCCGTGCCGCATGCCTATGACGTGTTTCAGGTCGGCACCGTGGTCGGCACACAGGCCCTGATCCTGCTGCGCCTGGGCCGCTGGGCGGAGGCGCTCGCCGCTGCTCACGAGAGCGTGGATCAGCGGGAACACGCGGTGGCGCTCGAGCCGCACAACCGCACCATGCAGGGTGGCCTGGCGGCCGAGCGCAACCTGCTCGCCGGCCTGTGCCTGGACCACGGCGACGCGGCGCGTGCGCTCGCCACGTCGCAGCCCGGCTGGGACAGCCTGGCGCGCCTGGGCGCAGAAGACCCGGGCAACGAGACCTGGGCGGCGCAACGCCGTTTCCTGGCCGTGCACCACGGCCGCGCGCTGCTGGGCTGCGGGCAGCCGGCCGCAGCCATCGCCGCGCTGCAGGTGTCTGCCGATTGGCTGCAGGCCGAACAGGCGGGCGCCACGACGCAAAAGCCGATGGCCCCGCGCTTGCAGCAGCGCCTGGCGCGCACCTGGCTGGCCTTGGCGCAGGCGCGGCAGGCGTTGGGGTCTGCGCCGGGCCCGACGGCCGAACAGGCGCTGCGCCTGATGCAGTCGCTGGTGCAGGCCCAGCCCGGGCAGCAGGCGCTCTGGCTGCTGCTGGCCGAATGCGCTTGGGCGCAGCGCGCCTGGGCGGTGCCGTCGGGTCCAGCCGGTGTGGCGGTCCTGGACGACCTGCTGCACCTGGCCGACCAGGCCTGCACCCGCGCACTGGCCCTGGGCCCCGTGACGCTGAGCCCGGACGCTGCGCTCGTGGCCCACGTGCAGGCGGCAGCATTGGCGCCGCCGACTCGGGCCTGAGTCGCGCGGCAGCACGGCAGCCTGCTGAGGCTGTTCGCCGGCCACGGTGCCGGCGCCACCTTCATGGCGAGCAACGACGACGGCCCCTGCCCGCCGGCCAGCGCGGCGCCGGACTGCTTCGACGCCCAGCTCTTTCTGGTCAGCCTGCCCGCCGGCCCGTACACGCTGGCGGTGACTTTGCCCTTCAACTATTCGCTGGCCGAGAACACCGGCAGCGGCACGCTGGGCGACGGCTTCATCAACCTGCAGGCCGACTTTGATGGCCGCGGCCCGGGCTGGGCGGTGGACATCAGTTCGGCCGCGCTGGTGCCCGAACCGGGCGCCGCGGCGCTGCGGCTGTGCGGCCTGTGCGCCGTGCTCGCGGCGGCTCGCCGGCGCGCCTGACTTGCCCAACCCAACCCACCCTGGAGAGACCCCCATGAACGTCCGCATCCGCCTGATCGCCACCGCAGTGCTTGCCGTCACCGCCGCCATCGCCGCCAGCAGCGCGCTGGCGCAGAAAGCCGCGCTCGTCACCGACCGCGACTCGCCCGCACGCATGCCCTACGTCAGCAACGCTGGCTTCAACCCTGGCGCGGCGAACTGCCCCAACCAGTCCGACTGCATGGTGCAGCTCGCTGCCGTGGCGCCCGGATTTCGGCTGGTCGTGACCCATGCGGCAGCCGAGTGGACGAACGGCGTAACGTCGGTTGAGGCCGCGTTCGTGCACAACAGCAACTACCTCTTCAGCGACATCGTGATGATCCCGCCCGGCGTGTTGCTGAGCGGGCGCAACCGCATCCTGACCAGCGGCCAGGTGTCGTTCTACGTCGACGGCCCGGCCATGCCGGCCATGCCGGCCATGCCGGCCATTCGCATGAACGGCAACAACATCATCACCAGCAACTCGGCCTTCGCCACGCTCGTCGGCTACCTGGTGCCGCTGCCCTGAGTCAGCGCGGCGGGGCCGGGGGCTGCACGGCCGGGCGTCATCGTGCCGCCGGCGCGCACCACTTCGCGCCCCTTGGCGACGGCGTAGCGCAGCGCTTCTTCGGCTGAGGCCCAGCGGTGTCCGCAGGCCATCGTGTCGTCGCGCCAGGCGGTGTGGCGGCTGGTGCCGTGCTGCACCACGACGGCGGCAGTGAATCCGTCGCCGATCGGCGACTCCAGCGCACCGGCATAGATGCGCCAGGGGCCTTCAAGCACTTCGGTGAATCGCATCGGGGTGTCTCCTCGTGGCGGGATGGGCGGCTCGGCGGCCGCTGCTGGCCTGCATAGTGGCCCTCGCGGGCCGTATGCGCCATCCACCAGTGGGGGGCCCCCTTTTGACGACAGCGGGCCCATCCCGATGGCGGCGGACCGCTGTCGGCAGCGATGATCACCAGCCCGGCCACCGCCGCCGCTGAGCCCGCACACCATGACCCCCACCGGCTACCTGCGTCACCCCTGCCTGCGGGGCGATCAACTGGTCTTCGTCTGCGACGACGATCTCTGGCGCGTCGCTGCCCCCGGCGGCACCGCGCACCGGCTGGGCGCCGGGCTGTCAGAGCCGTCGAGCCCGGCGCTGTCGCCCGATGGCCGCTGGCTGGCCTACACCGGCCGCGACGAGCAACATGCCGAGGTCTTTGTCATGCCGGCCGAAGGCGGCCCGGCGCGTCGCCTCACCTGGCTGGGCGCCGACACCCATGTGCGCGGCTGGCTGCCCGATGGCCGCATCCTGTTTGCCAGCAACCACGGCCAACCTTTCTTCCGCAACCTGCACGCCTTCGCCATCCACCCCGACGGCGGCGCGCCCGAGCGCCTGCCGCTGGGCCAGGTCAACCATCTGACGCTGGGGCCGGGCGGCGCGCGCGTGATCGGCCGCAACACCGCCGACCCGGCGCGCTGGAAACGCTACCGCGGTGGCACCGCCGGCCATCTGTGGATCGACGCCGACGGCAGCGGCCACTTTCGCCGCATGAGCGAGCTGCACGGCAACATCACCTGCCCGATGTGGCTGGGCGGGCGGGTGTACTTCCTCAGCGATTTCGAGGGCACGGGCAACCTGTACTCGGTGCAGGCCGATGGCAGCGCGCTGGCGCGCCACACCGACCACGACGGCTTCTACGCCCGCAACGCGTCCAGCGACGGCCAGCGCATCGTCTACCAGTGCGCCGGCGCCGTGTGGCTGTTCGACCCCGCCAGCGGTGTGGCGCAGCCGGTGCCCATCGGTGTGCCCGGGCATCGCAGCCAGGCGGCGCGCCGCTTCGTGCCGGCAGCCGCGCATCTGCAGGGCGTGCAGCTGCATCCGCAAGGGCACAGCCTGGCCGCCGAGGTGCGCGGCCAGCTCTTCACGCTGCCGCTGTGGGAGGGCGCCGTGCGGCGGATGGGCGGCCCGCCTTCGGAAGACCAGCCAGCGGTGCGCCACCGCGCCGGCCAGTGGCTGGCCGACGGCAAGACACTCGTCGCCGCCAGCGACGACGGCGGCGAGCCGCGCATCGAGTGCATCGCACCCGACGGCAGCGTGCGCGCGCTGCCCTGGGACACCGGCCGCGTGAGCAGCCTGCGCGCGGCGCCGCGCGGCACCCGGCTGGCCATTGCCAACCACCGCAACGAGCTGCTGCTGGGCGACGTCGACAGCGGCACGCTGACGCGCCTGGAGCACAGCGACGCCGGCCGCGTGGAAGACCTGGCCTGGTCGCCCGACGGCGCCTGGCTGGCCTGCAGCGTGTGGACCGACGTGCGCCACCGCGCCATCAAGCTGTTCGAGGTGGCGAGCGGCCTAGGCACGCTCATCACCACCCCGGAGTTCCAGGACTGGAGCCCGTCCTTCGACCCCGAGGGGCACACGCTCGCCTTCCTGTCGCTGCGCACCTTCGACCCGGTGTACGACGCGCTGCAGTTCGAGCTGAGCTTCCCGCGCGCGGCGCGGCCCTACCTGATCGCGCTGCGCGCCGGCGCCGAGCCGCCTTTCGAGCCCAAGCCGAAAGCCTTGAAACCAGCCAAGGACGACGCTGCACCGCGACCCGCGGCGCCCACGGCCGAAGCCGCCGCGGCGCTGCAGATCGACCTCGACGGCATCGCCGGGCGCATCGCGCCCTTTCCTGTCGCCGAGGCGCGTTTCGGCCAGCTGGCCTTTGCCGCCGGCGGCCGCGTGGTGTGGAGCGTGCTGCCCATCGCCGGCGCGCATGGCCGCGGCGGCCACAAGGACGCTCCGGCGAAGCTGGAGGTATTCGAGTTCGAGACCCTGAAGGCGCGCCCGCTGATCGAGCGCGCCGACAGCTTCACCCTCGGCGCCGACCATCACACCGTGCTGGTGCGCGAGGGCCAGCGCCTGCGTGCGATCGGCGCCGACCACAAGCCCTCGCCAGAGGCGGATGGCGAGGCCGGGGAGACGCCGTCACGGCGCAGCGGCTGGGTCGATCTCGGCCGCATCCGCTGCGCCGTCGAGCCGCGCGCCGAGTGGCGCCAGATGCTGCGCGAGGCCTGGCGGCTGCAGCGTGACCACTTCTGGGTGGCCGACCTGTCGGGCGTCGACTGGAACGCGGTGTGGGCGATGTACGCGCCGCTGCTGGAGCGCATCGCCACGCGTGCCGAGCTGTCCGACCTGATGTGGGAGCTGCAGGGCGAACTCGGCACCTCGCATGCCTACGAGATGGGCGGCGACCACCGCAAGCCGCCCGCGGTGGCGCTGGGCCACCTGGCCGCCGATCTGCGCTGGGCCGAAGCCGATGCGCAAGGCCGGCCCGCCGGCTGGGCCATCGAGCACCTGGTGCAGGGCGATGCCTGGGACGCGGGCGCCGATTCGCCGCTGCGCGCACCCGGCGTCGAGGCGCTGGTGGGCGAGCGCATCGTCGCCATCGGCGGGCAGGCGCTGTCGGCCACGCGGCCGCCGGCCTCGCTGCTGGTGCACCAGGCCGGGCAGAAGGTCGAGCTCACGCTGGCCGGCGCAGACGGCGCGCGGCGCGAGGTGCTGCTGACCACGCTGGCCGATGAGGTGCCGGCGCGCTACCGCGAGTGGGTCGAGCGCAAGCGCGCCTGGGTGCATG
>JBBQOR010000038.1:0-10039 GCA_038331055.1 Burkholderiales bacterium | reverse complement strand
ACCGCTGTCCGGGCCCGCCGGTGCTCTATACCGATGCGCTGTCGGTGCAGGAAGCGCGCGATCGCGGCTGCCGCACGATCGAGGGTGCACCGGTGACGGTGGTGCAGACGCCGCAGCGCCCGCGGCTCGCGTCGGGGCCTGCTGGCTCGGCCCCTGCGCCCGGCGCGCCGGGCGCAGCACCTGGCCCGCGGCCGCCCGAGGCCCGCGTCGACCCCGGGGCCCAGCGTGCGCGCGACAGCGACGCGCGGCGCATCCTGGGCGAAGAACTGCGGCGCGAAGAAGAGCGTCTGGTGCAGTTGCAGCGCGAGTTCAACAACGGCGAACCCGAGCGCCGCGGCGACGAGCGCAACTACCAGCGCTACCTGGACCGGGTGGCCGAGCTGAAGGCCGGCATCGCACGCAAGGAATCCGACCTTGGCGCGCTGCGGCGCGAACTGGCCAAGCTGCCGCCCTGAGCGCGCCGCGTTGCGGCTGGTCGCGCGGATGAGCGCGCCGATGAGCTTGCCCGATGCCGCCATGCCCGGCTTCGAGATGTTCGACCTGCTGGCGACGATGATCGCCCTGACCAGCCCCGACGGCCGCTGCCTGCGTGCCAATGCGACGCTGGAGAACACCGCCGGCGTCTCGCGCCGAGCACTGCAACGCACCAGCGTGCTGGATTGGTTGGTCGACTCCACGCCGCTGCGCGAGGCGCTGCGCATGGTGTCGCGCAATGTCGTCGCCGTCGGCCGCTTCGACGCGATGATGAAGCGCCAGCCCCACGGCAGCACCGAGCTGCCGGTGCACGTGATCGTCGGCCAGACCGACAGCCCGGACTGGGTGCTGGTGGAGATGATCGAGATCGAGCAGCAGACCCGGCTGGACCGGGAAGAGCGCGCCCACAGTCTGGTGCAGGCAAGCAAAGAGCTGGTGCGCAACCTGGCGCATGAGATCAAGAACCCGCTGGGTGGCATCCGTGGCGCCGCGCAACTGCTGGAGATGGAGATCGGCGGCCATCCGCCCGGCCGCACCAAGCCGGGCCGTGGGCCGGTCCGCGCGGCGGCCGAGCTATCGCCAGAACTGACCGAGTACACCCAGGTCATCATCCACGAGGCCGACCGGCTGCAGGCGCTGGTCGACCGGCTGCTGGCGCCGCACCGGCGGCCCCAGGTGCTGGGCGATGTCAACATCCACGAGGTCTGCGAACGTGTGCGTTCGCTGGTGCTGGCCGAGTACCCGCGCGGGCTGATGGTCGAGCGCGACTACGACGCTTCGCTGCCCGAGTTCCGCGGCGACCGCGAACAGCTGATCCAGGCGGTGCTCAACATCGCCCACAACGCCACCCAGGTGCTGTCAGAGCGCATCGCCACCGGCAACGCCAGCCTGGTGTTGCGCACGCGGGTGGCGCGGCAGGTGACGGTGGGCAAGCATCGCTATCGACTGGCACTGGAATTGCATATCCAGGACAACGGACCGGGCGTCCCTGAAGAGATCCGAGATCGCATGTTCCAACCTCTGGTAACGGGCCGTGACGGCGGATCGGGCCTGGGCCTGACCCTCGCGCAGACCTTCGTGCAGCAGCACCAGGGCACGATCGAGTGCGAGAGCAGTCCCGGCCGTACGGTCTTCAAGATCGTGATCCCGCTGCCTTGAGAGCCGCCCCGGCGGAGTTGCGCATGAAACCCATCTGGATCGTTGACGACGACCAATCCATCCGCTTCGTGCTGGAAAAGGCCCTGGCCCGCGAGGAGCTGGTGGTGCGCAGCTTCACCAACCCGCGCGACGTGCTGGCCGCTCTCGACGACGACGAGCCGCAGGTGCTGGTCAGCGACATCCGCATGCCCGGCGGTTCGGGCATCGAGCTGCTGACCAAGGTCAAGGCCAGGCTGCCCGGGCTGCCGGTGATCATCATGACCGCCTACTCAGACCTGGACAGCGCGGTCTCGGCCTTCCAGGGCGGGGCCTTCGAGTACCTGCCCAAGCCCTTCGACGTGCCGCGCGCCGTGGAGCTGATCCGTCGCGCCGTCGACGAGAGCCTGCGCGAAGAGGTGCGCGAAGGCGCCGACAAGCCGATGCCCGAGATGCTCGGCCAGGCCAGCGCGATGCAGGACGTGTTCCGCGCTATCGGGCGACTGAGCCAGAGCAACGTCACTGTGCTGATCACCGGCGAGAGCGGCACCGGCAAGGAGCTGGTGGCCCGCGCGCTGCACAAGCACAGCCCGCGCGGCGATCAGGGCAGCAAGGGCGCATTCGTGGCCATCAACACCGCGGCCATCCCGAAGGATCTGCTGGAGAGCGAGCTCTTCGGCCACGAGCGCGGCGCGTTCACCGGCGCACAGGCGACGCGGCGCGGCCGCTTCGAGCAGGCCGACGGCGGCACGCTGTTCCTCGACGAGATCGGCGACATGCCGTTCGATCTGCAGACGCGGCTGCTGCGGGTGCTCTCGGACGGCCAGTTCTACCGTGTCGGCGGCCACCAGCCGCTGCGCGCCAACGTGCGCGTGATCGCCGCCACGCACCAGAACCTGGACGAACGCGTCAAGCAAGGCGCCTTCCGCGAAGACCTGTACCACCGGCTGAACGTGATCCGGCTGCGCCTGCCGCCGCTGCGCGAACGGCTGGAAGACATCCCGATGATGACCCGCTTCTTCCTGCAGAAGAGCGCCAAGGAACTCGGCGTGGACGCCAAGCGCATCACCGAAGGCGCACTGCAGCGCGTCGCGGCTTTCGAGTTCCCGGGCAACGTTCGCCAGCTGGAGAATGTGTGCCACTGGCTGACCGTGATGGCGCCGGCGCAGGTGATCGAGGCCAAGGACCTGCCTCCAGAACTGTGGCAGTCGGCGGGCGAGGCCGCGCCGGGCGCTCCGGGCGCTCCGGTCGCTCAGGTCGCATCTGCCGCGCTCGCGACACCGCTGCCGGGCATGCCCACGCCAGCCTACAGCCCCGCGCCTGTGGCGACGGCGGCCGCCACAGCCCCGATGGGTGAGCCCGCGACGCCGCAGGCCGCGGCACTGCAGGCCGCGCAATGGCTGGCTGATCTGGAGAGCGAGGCAAGGCGCCGCCTGGAGAGCGGCGAGCCGGCCGTCTGGGACGGCCTGACGCGGCAGTTCGAGGCCTCGCTGATCCGCACCGCGCTGGAGGTCACGCGCGGGCGCCGGATCGAGGCGGCGCAGCGACTGGGCATCGGCCGCAACACCATCACCCGCAAGATCCAGGAGTTGGGCCTGGAGTGAGCGCTGCCGGGGCGACGCGCCCTGCGTTCAGTCGCTCAGCTCAACCAACTCCACCACCACCGGCGCGTGGTCGCTGGGCCGCTCATTGCGCCGCGGCGCCTTGTCGATGTGGCAGGCCGATACCCGCGCCTTGAGTGCATCGCTGACCAGGATGTGGTCGATGCGCAGACCCTGGTTCTTGCGGAAGGCCAGGTTGCGGTAGTCCCACCAACTCCAGCTCTTCGCAGGTTGATCGAACAAGCGGAAGGCGTCGTGCAGCCCGAGCGCCGTCAGGCCGCGGAAGTGCGCGCGCTCTTCGGGCGTGCAGTGGATCTGCCCCGCCCAGGCCACCGGGTCATGAACATCGCGGTCCTCGGGGGCGATGTTGAAGTCGCCCAGCAGCACCAGCCGCGGGTGTGCCGCCAGCTCCACCGACAGCCAGTCGTGCAGCGCCTGCAGCCAGCGCATCTTGTAGACGAACTTGTCGCTGTCCGGCGCCTGTCCGTTGGGAAAATAGCCCCCCACGATGCGCAGGCCGGCCACGCTGGCGGCGATGACCCGCGCCTGGGGGTCGTCGAAGCCGGGGATGTTGCGCACCACCCCGGTGGCCGGCAGACGCGACAGCAGCGCCACGCCGTTGTAGGTCTTCTGGCCGAAGAATTCGACGCACCAGCCGGCGGCCTCGATCTCGGCGCGCGGAAACTTGTCGTCTGTCAGCTTGGTTTCCTGCAGCACGACTGTATCCACCGGGTTCGCCACCAGCCAGTCCAGCAGTTGCGGCAGGCGCACGGCGAGCGAATTGACGTTCCAGGTGGCGAGTTTCATGAAGCCAAGGATATTTTGTGAATCATGTACTTGTGAACTTGAGCCGCGGGTTGGCTGCGCATCTGGCTGCACCTGGTGTCACCGCGTCGCTGGATTCTGCCCTTGCCGTTCGAGTGTCGGCCGGTGCGGGCGCTCAGCCCCGCAACCCAGGCCGCGCGGGCGACAGTTCAGCTGCAGTCACCCCTTCCGCCACGATGTCGGCCGGCATGGGCTGCCCCAACAGCAGAGACGCTGCGGCCCGGGCCAGTGCCGGGGCCATCTGGATGCCGTAGCCGCCCTGGCCCGCCAGCCAGAAGAAGCCTGTGAACGCCGGCTCGAAGCCCGCCACGGGTGAACGGTCGGCGACGAAGCTGCGCAGGCCCGACCAGCGGTGGCGGATGCGCCGCACCTGCAGCGTGGTGGCCGATTCGAAGCGGTCCACGGCGATGGCCACATCCAGTTCGTCGGGCGCGGCATCGCAGGGCGGGCTGGGGTCTTCGTTGGCCGGCGACAGCAGGATCTGCCCGGCGTCGGGCTTGAAGTAGAAGCCTTCACCGACGTCGACGACGAGCGGCCAGGTGTGAATGTCCAGCCCGTCCGGGGCGTCGAGCGTCATCGCCGTGCGACGCATCGGTTGCAAGCCCACGCCCGGTACGCCCGCCTGCGCGGCCACCGCGTCGGCCCAGGCACCGGCGGCGTTGACCAGCACCGGCGCGCTGAAGACCTGGCTGCGCACCTTCACCTGCCACAGCCCATCGGCTCGCGACAGCGCGGTCTCGCCCGCATCCAGCACCAACTGCACGGCGCCGCGCCTGGCCTGGCGCAGGTAGGCCTGGTGCAGCGCAGAGACGTCCATGTCGTGGCCAGAGACATCCAGCAGCGCGCCGGCCACGGCCTGGGGCCGCAGGATGGGACAGATGCGCAAGGCCTCGGAGGCGCTGATGCGGTGCAGGCAGGCTGCGGCGCCGGGCGCGGACAACATCGCGTCCAGCTGCACCAGGCGCGACGTGTCGGCAAAGATCATGGCGTCGCGCCGTTGCATCAGCGGCGCTTCGGTGAAACCTTGTGGCGGATGCAGCAGAAAGTCCCTGCTGGCCCTTGTCAGCGCACGCACGGTGGCGTTGCCGTAGCTTTCGAAGAACATGGCTGCCGAACGCCCGGTGGCGTGGCGACCCGGCTGGTCTTCACGCTCCAGCAGCACCACGCGCCGCTGCGGCGCCAGCTCGGCCGCCAGCGAAGCGCCAGCCATGCCGGCGCCGAGGATGATGACGTCGCAGGACGTGTGGTGGCTGGGGGCGGAAGTCATGGCAACCCCTTCAGGGCAAGGCCGGCCAATGCAGTCGGGACGGCTGGTCTGCCGTATGGAAAAGTGTCTGAACCGCCGGACGCAGCGCGGTCGCCGTGGCCACCGGGCCGCCATCGTGCGGGTTGGGGTCGGCCCACGGAAAGTTGGATCCAGCCGCCAGCAGCCGAAGCCGGCTGCCGGCCGGCAGTTCGTGGGCCACGTACGTCATGGGGATGCTCACGCGCTCCGGTTCGCCAGGGGTCAGCGGCTGCTCTCGGTCGAAGCCGTGACGGTAGCGCAGCCGCAGCTGGCCGAAGGACAGCTTCACCGTCTGCCGGTCGGCGCGATGCTCGGCCAGCCACAGCACCAGGTCGGCGTCGGGCGCGTCGGCCGCGACGAAGAGCACCGCTTCGCCTTCGCCCAGCAGCGTCAGCGGCTCGGTCAACAGCCCGCTGTCGTAGACCAGGGTCTCGTGCTGGCGTTCGCGCTCGCGGAGGTCGAAGCGCCCATCGGGTTCGCGCGCGGTGGCCAAGGCGGCGACGAAGGGCAGCGTCGGGTCGTCCACGAAGCGATCAGGCGGCGATGCGGCTGCGGGCGGCTGGCGCAGCAGGCGGCCGTCACCGCGCGCCGAGTTGGCGCGGCCGTCGCTGTCCAGGTACAGGGTTAGCGGCTGCGTCTCGCGTGGCGGAAAGGCCCGTGCAGGCCGCGCGGCGCGCCGACGAGGAAGGAGCATGAGCCAGGCGACAAGCCTGCAGGCCATGCTGGACGCCATCTTCGAGCCCGCCCGACGCAGCGACGCGCCCGGGCTGGTGGTGGCTGTGGCCCAGCACGGCGAGGTGCTGTACCGACGCGGCTTCGGCCTGGCCAGCGTGGAGCACGGCGTGGAGCACGGCGTGGCCAACACGCCGCGCACGCGCCTGCGGCTGGCGTCGGTCAGCAAGCACCTCACCTGCATGGCCGCGCTGCTGCTGGCTGAAGAGGGCCAACTTGACCTGGATGCACCCGCCGAACGCGTCCTGCCCGAACTCAAGCCGCTGGCCGGCCGCGTTCCGACGTTGCGCCAGTTCATGACCCACATCAGCGGCTGGCGCTGCTGGATGGACCTGATGTACCTGCGCTCGGGCCTGGCCTTCCAGCCCGCGGGTGCGGGCCTGGCGCTGCAGCTCGCGCAGGCCGGTGTGAACGGCCCGTCCGGCGCGCGGCAGCTTTACAGCAACGCCGGCTACACGCTGTCGTCGTCGGCTATCGAACGTGCGAGCGGCGTGCCTTTCGAGAGCTTCATGAAGACTCGACTGTTCGAGCCGCTGGGCATGCGCGACACCGAATGCGCGCCCAACGACATGCAGATCCGCCCGCGCATGGCCACGCTGCACGTGCCAACGGTCACTGGCGGGTGGCGCCGCGGCCTGACGCCGCTGGAAGACAACAAGGGCGAAGGCGCGATCATCAGCACCGTGGACGACATGCTGCTGTGGATGGTGCAGTTGCGCGCCGACAGTCCGGCCATCGGCAGCACGGACAGCTGGGCGCAGCTCAAGCGCACCGCCACGCTGTTCGACGGCAGCGCCACGCCCTACGCGCTGGGCTTGAACCGGCAGCTCTATCGTGGCGTCGAAACCCTGCACCACGGCGGCAGCCTGATCGGCGCGGCCAGCCAGATGGTGACGGTGCCGGCGCACGGCCTGGACATCGTCATCCTGTGCAACGGCGTGATGCACAACCCGGTGCAGATGGCCTGGCAGTGGGTGGATGCCGTGCTCGCCGAACAGCTGCAGGGCCAGCCACCCGAGCTGGCGAGGAGCGAGCCGTACCAGGCCCTCTTCGGCAGCTGCTGGCACGAGGCTTCGGGCATGGTGCACGGCTTCGGCGACGTGGGTGGGTTGCTGGGCTTGTCCTTCCTGGAGTCGCCCCACGCACCGGTGTTGCGCGACCTGGGCGACCGCGTGGGCTTCGGCTTTGCCGAGACCGGCATGGGCCCCTTCGAAATCAGCAAGGCCGCATTGATGTCAGGACGACGCCGGCGGCTGGCCCGTCAACCGACATCGCCACAGCCTGTTGGCCGCGACGATGGCGCTGAAGGATGGTCGCGACGACGAATACGTCGTCTGCGCGTTGCTGCACGACATCGGCGACCTGCTGGGCAGCTACAACCACGCCGACCTTGCCGCCGTCATCCTCGAGCCCTTCGTCAGCGAAGCGCACCACTGGATGGTCAAGCACCACGGCATCGTCCAGGGCGACCACTTCTTCCACCACATCGGGCTCGACCGCCACCTGCGCGATCGACTGAAGGACCACGCGCACTACGAGCTGACGGCCGACTTCGTCGAGCGCTACGACAACCGCGCCTTCGACCCGGACGACCCGGTCGCGCCGATCGAAACCTTCGTGCCACTGGTCCACCGGGTTCTGGCGCAGCCGCGGCAGTCGCTGTACCTGGACGCGCTGGCGCCTTCGGACCGCTAGAGCGTTGCCGCCCCGCTGTGTGGGCCTCTGAGGGCGCGAATCGCCCCTCAAGAAAGCTGCGCCAGGTGCCGTTATAAGGGGGTCGAGCGACGAGCACGACGCGCGTCGCCAGAGGATCCCTGTTCGATCATGACCAACGGCTTCACCCGACTGCTCTCGCGCCTCAGCGTGGGGCAGAAGCTGCTGCTGATCTATCTGCTCGACTTGACCGCGGTGATCTTCGTCAGCGCGATCCTGATCAACGAGAAGTACATCAGCATCGATTTCGCGCGCAAGGAGCTCGCAGGCAATGCCTATGTGCATGCGCTGCGCGACGGGCTGGTCGATCTGGCGAGGGTTGACGGTGCCGCGGCGCCGCCGGCTGGGAATCTTTCCGCGCACGCAGCGTCGATCACGCGCACCGAGGCCTTGCTGGGCGAAGGGCTGGGCAGCGCCGAGCCCAGCCAGGCGCTGCAACAGGCTGTGGCACGCATCGCCATTGCGCCTGCTTCGGCGCAGCCTGCCCTGATCGAGCCCGCCCTGCAGGCCGGGCGCGAACTGCTCACGCGGGTCGGCAACCAGTCCAACCTGATCCTCGACCCCGACCTGGACAGCTACTACGCGATGTCGCTGGTGGTGCTGCGCTACCCCGAGCTGCTGGAAGTGCTCAACGGCATCGGCGACCGCCTGCGCGCGCACCGCCTGCAAGACGGCGACGCGCAGGCTGACGCGCGCACCCGGTACCTGATCCTCGAGGGCCGGCTCGACGCGGTCGCGCACGGGATCGCGGCCGATCATGCCGAGGCCTTCGCCGCCAGCAGCCCGGCGTTGACCGCGGCGCTGGCGCCGCACCGTGATCGTGTAGCCGCGGCCATCGAGGCCTACCGCAGCGCGGCGCGCACGCAGATCGAAGGCGGCGCCTCGGCGCCGGCCAATGCCGCGGTGCAGCGCACCCGGCTCGAACTGGTCGATGCACTGGGCATGGCCTGGGCCGCCAGCGGGGTCGAGCTCGACCGCCTGCTGCAGGCGCGCATCGACTCACTGCTCCAGCGCATGTGGCTGCACCTGGGGACGGCGCTGTTTTTGCTGATGGTGATCCTGGTCATCGTCTACCAGGTGGCGCGGCATATCGCGGCCCCGCTGCGCCATCTGTCGGAGGTCACCGACACGGTGCGGCGCACCGGCGACCACACGCTGCGCGCGCAGTGGCACAGCGAGGACGAGATCGGCCGCCTGGTGGTGGGCTTCAACGACATGCTGGCCCAGCTCGACCGCGAGCGCGAGTCGCAGAAAGAGCTGGCTGCGTCGGCGCGGGCGGCCGAGACCGAGCGCGCGCTGGTCGAGGCCACGCCGCTGGCGCTGGTGGTCACCTCGATCCCGCACCACGAGGTGCTGCACTCGAACACGCCGGCGCAGGTCTGGCTGCACGGCTGCGTGAGCGACCCGTGGAAGCGCGGCCTGGAGCCCGAGGTGCGGGCCCGCCTGTTCCAGCAGCTCGCCGACCGCGATGCGGTCGACGAGTTCGAGGTGCGCTGGACGGGTGGCGCCGAGCCCACCTGGGCGGTGCTGTCCGCGCGCCGCGTGCGCTATCAGGGACAGGACGCCATGCTGACGGCCTTCACGCCGATCAACCACCTCAAGCTGATGGAGCGTCGCCTGGAGCTGTGGGCCAAGGTCTTCGAGGCCACCACCGAAGGCATCGTCATCGTCGATGCCGAACGCCACGTGCTGACGGCCAATCAGGCCTTCAGCCGCGCTACCGGGCATGACCTGCACGACATGGTGGGCGACGACCTCGGGCTGATCCTCAGCCGGCCCGATGGCAGCGAGGCGCAGCTCGCCGCCCTGTGGGGCGATGTGCAGCGCCGCGGTACCTGGCAGGGCGAGTTGCGCGTGCGCCGGCGCAACGGCACGCATTACCCGGCGTGGCTGCTGGTCAGTCCGGTGCGCGACGCGCGTGGCGGCATGTCGCACCTGATCGTCACCTCGATCGACATCACCGACCGCAAGAAGAGCGAGGAGCGCATCCGCTTCCTGGCCGAGCACGACGTGCTGACCGGCCTGCCCAACCGCAGCCTGTGCGTGGAGCGGCTGCGCGGCTCGATGCAGCGCGCGCGCCGCGACGGCCGCCGGGTGGCCGTGCTGTTCATCGACCTGGACCACTTCAAGGACATCAACGATTCGCTCGGCCATCACATCGGCGATGCCGTACTGCGCTCGGTGGCGCGGCGCCTGACCGAGGCGGTACGCGGCGGCGACACGGTCAGCCGGCTGGGCGGCGATGAGTTCGTCGTCGTGCTCGACCAGATCGACG
>JBBQOR010000037.1:0-10062 GCA_038331055.1 Burkholderiales bacterium | reverse complement strand
CACGGGGTTGTAGCTGCGCATCTCCACCCGGTCGGGGTAGACGAAAGGGGTGCGGTGCAGCGACACATCCTTCGGGACATCCACCACCACCGGGCCGGGGCGGCCGCTGCGTGCGATGTGGAAGGCCTTCTTCATCGTCAGCGCCAGATCGCGCACATCCTTGACCAGGAAGTTGTGCTTGACGATCGGGCGCGTGATGCCGACGGTGTCGCACTCCTGAAAGGCATCCAGGCCGATCGCCGCGGTGGGCACCTGCCCGGTGATGATGACCATCGGGATCGAATCCATGTACGCGGTGGCGATGCCCGTCACCGCGTTGGTCACGCCGGGGCCGGAGGTAACCAGCGCGACGCCGACCTCGCCGGTGGCGCGGGCGTAGCCGTCGGCAGCATGCACGGCGGCCTGTTCGTGGCGCACCAGCACATGCTCGATGGTGTCTTGCTTGTACAGCGCGTCGTAGATGTAGAGCACGGCGCCACCGGGGTATCCCCAGAGAAAGCGCACGCCTTCGGCCTGCAGGCAACGGACCAGGATTTCCGCGCCGTTCGGGTCAGCAAGGGGAGGGGAGGAAGGCTGCGCCGTGGAGGCGCGCCGGACTTCTGCGGCGGACATGTCCATCTCGATAAACCTCGGTGAATTTCTCTAACGAAAAACCTTCGGTGCCCCTCCCCGCGCCCTCGTGAGGCGGGATCGGAACCAGGGCGGGTCGGTTGGCGCTGTCCAGGTCGGACGGGCAGCTCGCAGACCCTAAGAGCAGGGTAGAGCCCAACATTATGGCATCCTGCGGCTGCTACTTCGGTCATCGTGCGGGTATCCGCAACCACGATGCGATAATCCAGCGCTCCGACCTGCCCCGGGCGCAGCGGCAGACAGACGCATTGGCTACAGACAGAGAACTCTCCGCGTTCCTGAAGAGCACCGAAAAGCGCGCCTTCAAACGCACGGTCTATGCCGTGCGCGATGACGATGCCGCGCTGGACATCGTGCAGGACGCGATGATCCGACTGGCCGAGAAGTACGGCGACCGACCGCCCGAGGAACTGCCGCTGATCTTCCAGCGCATCCTGTCCAACGCCACGATGGACTGGTTCCGCCGCAAGAAGGTGCGCACCGCGGTGATGCAGAACTTTTCGGACTTCGAGGGCTCCGACGGCGACGGCGATTTCGACATTCTCGAGGCGCTTCACGCGGTCGATGGCAGCCTGGGCGCCGAAAGCGCTGCCGACGCCGTTTCGCGCTCACAGATGTTGTCACTGATCGAAACCGTGGTGGGTGAACTTCCCGACCGTCAACGGGAGGCCTTCTTGCTGCGTTATTGGGAAGAGTTCGACGTTGCCGAGACCGCTGAGGTCATGGGCTGCTCGCAGGGCAGCGTCAAGACACACTGCTCACGCGCCGTGCACGCGCTGGCCAAAGCGCTGCGGGCCAAGGGAGTCGAGCGATGAGTATGGGGTACGGGATTTCCAGGGGTGACGCGCAGATACTGCCGGGGCGGTTGGGCGCGAGTCTGGCCGCCGCACTGTCCGAACAGGCCGAGCAGTTGCCGCACGAGATCGGCGAACGTTTGCGGTTTGGTCGCGACAAGGCGCTGGGGCGCGCGCGTGAGTTGCGCGTTGTACAGCCGGCTTTGGCTTCGGCCGTGTTCGGCGCGCCGGGTGGCACCGCCGCGCTAGGCTCTTCCCCGCCTTGGTGGCTTCGTTGGGCAAATGTGCTGCCGGTGGCCATGCTCGTGGGCGGCCTGCTGCTGATCCAGCATTGGCAACTGTACGAGTCGACGCTCGCCGCGGCAGAGATCGACGCTGCGCTGCTGTCCGATCAGGTGCCGCCGATGGCCTATGCCGACCCGGGCTTCGTCGAGTTCCTGCGCCAGCCCGAACCCTGAGCAGCCGATGAACGTCCGACTGCGTCAACTGAGCCTGCTGGCGTCCCTGGGCGCCGCGCTGGCCGTGGGCGCCTGGGCGGCGGACCCGCCGGGCCGTGTCGCGCCCGTCACGGGGACGGCGCGGGCGGACGCCGGTGGCAACCTGAACTGGTTGACGCTCACCGAAGTCCAGCGCCAGCGCCTGGCACCGCTGCAAGCCGAGTGGGCCAGCATCGACGACGCGCGCCGTCGCAAGTGGCTCGAGGTCGCGGCGCGGCTGCCCACCCTGCCGATGGTCGAGCAGGACCGCGTGCGCGAGCGCATGGCCGCGTGGGCACGGAAGACGCCCACCGAGCGCGGCCGCACCCGACTGCAGTTTCAAGAGTCGTTGCGTTTCAGCCCGGACTCGCAGGATCGCCAGTCACGCTGGGAAGCCTACCAGGCGCTGCCCGCCGAGCAGCGCCAGGCGTTGGTTGAGCGTGCACTGCCGACCAGCACGGCGACCGACAGCACCCGGGCGGCCATCGGCTCACCGGCGGTTGCCACCGGCGTCAAGCTGAATACCGTAGTGCCCGCCGTGCGCATTGGCGCCTCCACGCGCGAGACCACCACGCCCACCGCGATGCAGGCGCGGCCGGGTGCCACGACCACACTGATGTCAACCCGCCCGCTGCCACCAATGCACAACCAGCCGGGGCTGCCGAAGATCGCGGCCACGCCGAACTTCGTCGACCCTGCCACGATGCTGCCCTTGCGCGGCCCGCAAGGCGCCGCCACGCTGACCGAGCCGCCCGTCGAGGCCGATCCGATCCCGTGAGCGGCGCGGCCGCTCTCCCGGTGCCGGGCATGGCACGCCGCATGGCCTGTTTTGTCTACGAGGGCGTGCTGCTGTTCGGCATCATTGTCTTCGCCGGTCTGGTTTACGCCGGTCTGTTCCAGCAGCGGCACGCGCTGGTCGGTCTGCATGGGCTGCAGGCGACGATCTTCGTCGTCGTCGGCATCTACTTCATCTGGTGTTGGTCGCACGGCGGACAGACGCTGGCGATGAAGACATGGCAGGTACGGCTGGTGGCAACCGATGGCGGGCCGGTATCAGCGGCCCGCGCGACGGCGCGCTACCTGTTCAGCTGGCTGTGGTTCCTGCCGGCGCTGGCCGGCCTGTACTTTTCAGGGCTGCGCGGCGGCGGGCCGGCCTTCTTCGTCGTACTGGCCGGGGTGCTCGCTTACCTGGCGCTGGCGCGGCTGCACCCGAGCCGGCAGTTCCTGCATGACCTCGTCTGCGGCACGCAACTGGTCAGCGGCAAGGCGGTGGCGCTGCAGCACAATCCGGTTCGATGACCAATCCGCACAAGGGCCGAACCGGTCTCGTCCGCCTGCGCCACGCAGCGGTTTACTCGGTGCAGGGACTGCGGGCGGCCTACGGCAGCGAAAGCGCGTTCAGGCAGGAGTTCTGGCTCGCTGTCGTGCTCGTCCCGGTGGCCTTCTGGGTCGGCGGCAACTGGGTGGAGGTGGCGCTGCTGGCAGGTTCGGTGATGCTGGTGCTGATCGTCGAACTGCTGAACTCGGGCATCGAGGCGACGGTGGACCGGGTGTCCTTCGAATTGCACGAACTGTCCAAACGCGCGAAGGACTTCGGCAGCGCCGCTGTCATGCTGGCGCTGCTGCTGGCCGGCGGCATCTGGGCCGCGGCCCTGTGGAACAAGGTGACTTCATGAGCCCTGCCAAGACGTTCAGCCTGTGCGTCTATTGCGGATCTCGCCACGGCGCCAAGCCGGCCTACAGCGAAGCTGCGCGCGCCGTCGGGCGCCTGATCGGCGAGCGCGGCTGGCGGCTCATCTACGGCGGCGGCCGTGTCGGGCTGATGGGCGAGGTCGCCGATGCCGCCTTGGCGGCCGGCGCCGAGGTGCTGGGAGTCATCCCCGAGTCGCTGATGCGGCGCGAGGTCGGCCATAGCGGCCTGACCGAATTGCACGTGGTGCCGACGATGCACCAGCGCAAGAAGCTCATGGCTGACCATGCAGACGCCTTCCTGGCGCTGCCCGGTGGCATCGGAACGCTCGAGGAGTTGTATGAGGTATGGACATGGCGCCAGCTCGGCTACCACCAGTTGCCGATCGGGCTGCTGGAGGTGGAGGGCTACTACGCGCCACTGCTGCAGTTCATGCAGCGCAGCGTGGACGAAGGCTTCCTCGACGCGGAGATGTTCGCCAGGCTGCACGTGGACGACAGCGTGGCCCGCCTGCTCGACCGACTGGCCTCGACAAGCAGCGGCAGCGCGGCCGCCGCGGACTACCGGCTCACCTGAGCCACGCGGAAGGCTGAGCCGTCGGATCCAGACTCAGACGGCGGCCTCGTCGGTCTCGCCGGTGCGGATGCGCACCGCGTGCTCGACCGGGGTGACGAAGATCTTGCCGTCGCCGATCTTGCCCGTCTTGGCGGCCTTGACGATGGCCTCGATGCAGCGCTCGACGTCGTCGCTCTTGACGACCACCTCGATCTTCACCTTGGGCAGGAAGTCGACCACATACTCGGCACCGCGATACAGCTCGGTATGGCCCTTCTGCCGGCCGAAGCCCTTGACTTCGGTCACCGTGAGCCCGGAGACGCCGACCTCACCCAGCGCCTCGCGCACTTCTTCGAGCTTGAAAGGCTTGATGATCGCGGTGATCTGCTTCATGGCAACAGCTCCAGGTGACAACGCTCATTCCATTTAAGCACGGAACCTCGAAGTGATGGGGTAGCGCCAGTCGCGGCCGAAAGCGCGATGGGTGATTCTGATGCCCACCGGCGCCTGGCGCCGCTTGTACTCGTTGATCTTGATCAGGTGCGTCACCCGCTCGACGTCGGACCGTGCGAAGCCCGCTGCGACGATGGTCTCGATGCTCTGGTCGTCTTCCATGTAGCGCGCCAGGATGCCGTCGAGCACCTCGTAGGACGGTAGGCTGTCCTGGTCGGTCTGGTTGGCGCGCAGCTCGGCCGAAGGCGCGCGGGTGATGATGCGCTCGGGAATCACCGCGCCCAGGCTGCCGTCGGCGCGGGGCAGCGGCTGTCGGTTCTTCCACTCGGCCAGGCGATAGACCAGCGTCTTGGCCACGTCCTTGATGACGGCAAAGCCGCCTGCCATGTCGCCGTACAGCGTGCAGTAGCCGGTGGCCATCTCGCTCTTGTTGCCGGTGGTCAGCACGATCGACCCGGTCTTGTTCGACAGCGCCATCAAGAGCGTGCCGCGGATGCGGGCCTGCAGGTTCTCTTCGGTCGTGTCTTCGGGCAGTCCGGCGAATTGCGACGCGAGGCTGGCGCGGAACGCGTCGAACATCGGCCCGATGGGAATCTCGTCGTAACGCACGCCCAGCCTTGTGGCCATCTCGCGCGCATCGACCCAGGAGATCTCCGCCGTGTAGGGCGACGACATCATCACCGTGCGCACGCGATCGGCGCCGAGCGCGTCGACGGCAATCGCCAGCACCAGCGCCGAGTCGACGCCGCCTGACAGCCCGATGATCGCGCCAGGAAAGCCGTTCTTGTCCACATAGTCGCGCACACCGGTGACCAGCGCCGACCAGGCCTGCGACTCGCCTGGGGGTACCTCGCTGAGCGTGCCAACTGCGCGGCCGTCAACGCCCAGGTCGAGCATCAGCAGCGCCTCTTCGAAGGCCGGCGCGCGCGCGCTCACCTGCCCCTGTGCGTCGACGGCAAAGGAGGCACCATCGAACACCACCTCGTCCTGCCCGCCGACCAGGTGCGCGTATAGCAGAGGCAGCCCGACCGAACGCGCGCGCCCGGCCATGCGGGCTTCGCGCTCGCCCGCCTTGTCCAGGTGGAAGGGCGAGGCGTTGAGCACGCATAGCACCTGCGCACCGGCGTTGCGCGCGGCCTCGGCGGGCTCATCGAACCACGCGTCCTCGCACACCAGCAGACCGAAGCGCAGGCCACCGGCTTCGAACACCACCGGCCCGAAGCCGGCGTCGCGCCCCGAGGCGAAGTAGCGCCGCTCGTCGAACACCTGATAGTTCGGCAGCTCACGCTTGCAGTAGGTGGCCAGCACCCGTCCGCCCGTCAGCACCGAGGCCGCGTTGAAGCGGCTCTGCACCGCCAGCGACTTGGACCTAACATCGCCCGCACCGCCGAACGCGTGCGGGTGACCGACGACCAGATGCAGTCCCTCGCAGTCCGACAGTTCTTCAGCCAGCCGCAGCAGGGCTTGATCGCAGGCCTTCAGGAAGCTCGGTCGCAGCAGCAAGTCTTCGGGCGGGTAGCCGCACAACGCCAATTCGGGTGCCACGACGAGCAACGCGCCCACGGCATGCGCCTTGCGTGCCGCACTGGCCAGGAGCGCTGCGTTGCCCACCAGGTCGCCCACGGTGGCGTTGATCTGGGCCAGGGCTGCTCTCACACCGGATTCACTCTTCGGACTGCTGAATGAAGGAGACGCTCATTGCTGCGGATGATTATGTCATCGGGGTCCACGAGGACCCTGCCTCGATCGATGGTCTGGCCTGGAACGCGCTGCTGCAAGCGCAGGCTGCGCCGACGCCCTTTCTGCGTCACGAATACCTCGCGGCGCTGCATCTCTCGGGCAGCGCGGTGCCCGAGACAGGCTGGGCACCGCACTTCCTCACGCTGCACCGCGGTGGACAGCTGCAGGCAGCGTGTGCGCTGTACCTGAAGTCGCACTCCTACGGCGAGTACGTCTTCGACTGGGCCTGGGCCGACGCCTACCGACGGCATGGCCTGGCCTACTACCCCAAGCTGCTGGGCGCCGTGCCCTTCACCCCGGTGCCCGGCACGCGGCTGCTGGCGCGCGACCAGCCGGCACGCGAGGCCCTGCTGCAGGCCTTGCTGAAGCTGGCCCGGCGGGCCGGGCTGTCGTCGGCGCACCTGTTGTTTCTGGACGAGGCTGACCGCACGGCGTGCGCGCAGGCGGGCTGGATGATGCGCGAGGGCGTGCAGTTCCACTGGACGCAGCGCGAGGGTGTTCCCTTTGGCTCGTTCAGCGAACTGCTGGCCGGGCTGCAGCGCGAAAAGCGCAAGAAGATCCAGCAAGAGCGCCGCCGCGTGGCCGAGGCCGGCGTGGTCTTCGAGGTGCTTGCGGGCGGGGCCATTACGCAAGCGCACTGGGACTTCTTCCACCACTGCTACACGCTGACCTACGCGGCGCACCACAGCACGCCGTACCTCACGCGCGACTTTTTCCACCGCATGGCCGCCACGATGCCCGGCCACTGGCTGATGTTCCTGGCCCGGCGCGACGGCCGGCCGGTGGCGTGCTCGCTGATCGCCATCGACCCGGCTCGCGGCAGCGCCTGGGGCCGCTACTGGGGCGCGACAGAGTTCGTGCCCTGCCTGCACTTCGAGGCCTGCTACTACCAGCCGCTGGCCTGGTGCATCGAACAGGGCTATCAGCGCTTCGAAGGCGGTGCGCAGGGCGAGCACAAGATGGCCCGGGGACTGCTGCCGGTGCGCACCTTCTCTGCGCACTGGCTGCGCGATGAGCGTTTCGCGGCCGCGGTGGCCGACTTTCTCGCCAGCGAGGGCGCCGGCATCGAGGCCTATGTGGATGAACTGCGCGAGCGCGACCCGTTCAAGCCGCCGGCTTGAACGCCTGCGACTGCACCCGCGCCTGCCAGTTGGCCATGCCCGTTTCGACCTCAGCACGCGCGCTGTCCACGCCTTCCCAGCCGAGCACCTTGACCCACTTGCCGACTTCCAGATCCTTGTAGTGCTCGAAGAAGTGCTGGATGGTCTTCAGCCGCATCGGGTTCAGGTCTTCAGGCTTCTGCCACTGGGTATAGATCGAGAGGATCTTGTCGATCGGCACCGCCAGCAGCTTGTTGTCACCGCCGGCCTCGTCGTCCATCTTCAAAACGCCGATCGGCCGGCAAGTGACCACCACACCCGGGATCAACGGCACCGGCGTGATCACCAGCACGTCGACCGGATCGCCGTCGTCAGCCAGTGTCTGCGGGATGTAGCCGTAGTTGCACGGGTAGTGCATTGCGGTCGACATGAAGCGGTCGACGAAGAGAGCGCCGCTGTCCTCGTCAACCTCGTACTTGATGGGGTCGGCGTTCATCGGGATCTCGATGATCACGTTGAACTCGTGGGGCGCCTTGGCCCCGGGCGTCACGTTGTGCAGGCTCATCCCCAGGATTCTATGGGCAGGCCCATGGGCGACCGGCCGTCCTGCGCTGCGACAATGCGTTGCCGCAGGAAAACACCGTGCGGGCCGCAGCGCGCCTTCCTTTAGCATCCGCCCGCCGCAGCCCGACCTGCCGGCGCATTTGCATCGGCCCGCTGTTCGGGGGTCGAAGGCAACACCCCCAAGACCCCTAGAACCTTACGATTCCGACGAGGAAGGAGAGACCTTCATGTCTACCCAGATGGCGCTGTACCTGGCGCTGGCCTGCGGCTTTGCCGCAGTGGTTTACGGCTTCATCCAGCGCAGCTGGATCCTCGCCCAGGACGCCGGCAACGCACGCATGCAGGAGATCTCCGGCGCCATCCAGCAAGGTGCGGCGGCTTATCTGGCGCGGCAGTACAAGACGATCGCCATCGTCGGCGTGATCCTCGCCGTACTGATCCTCGTCTTCCTGGACACCAAGACCGCCATCGGCTTCGTGCTCGGCGCGTTGCTGTCGGGCGCCTGCGGCTTCATCGGCATGAACATCTCGGTGCGCGCCAATGTGCGCACGGCGCAGGCCGCCACCCGCGGCATCGGGCCGGCGCTGGACGTGGCCTTCAAGGGCGGCGCCATCACCGGCATGCTGGTCGTGGGCCTGGGGCTGATCGGCGTGGTGCTGTTCTTCTGGTGGGTCACCAGCGGCGGGCAGATGCCCAGTGGCGAGACCACGTTGTCGCAATTGCTCAAGCCGATGCTCGGCCTGGCTTTCGGCTCCTCGCTGATCTCGATCTTCGCTCGACTGGGCGGTGGCATCTTCACCAAGGGCGCCGACGTGGGCGCCGACCTGGTGGGCAAGGTCGAGGCCGGCATCCCCGAAGACGACCCGCGCAACCCGGCGGTGATTGCCGACAACGTGGGCGACAACGTCGGCGACTGCGCCGGCATGGCGGCTGACCTGTTCGAGACCTACGCCGTGACGCTGATCGCCACCATGGCGCTGGGCGCCATCATGGTGCTGGGCACACCGATGGTCGGCGTCATCTACCCGCTGGTGCTGGGCGGCGTGTCGATCATCGCGTCGATCATCGGCTGCTACTTCGTCAAGGCCAGCCCGGGCATGACCAACGTGATGCCGGCGCTGTACCGCGGCCTGGCAGTGGCCGGCGTGCTCAGCCTGGTCGCCTTCTACTTCGTCACCACGGCCCTCTTCCCGACGCCGATCGAACTGGCCGGCGGCAAGGTGGCGAGCGCGATGTCGCTCTTCGGCGCCTGCTTCGTCGGCCTCCTGCTGACCGCCGCGCTGGTGTGGATCACCGAGTTCTACACCGGCACCCAGTACAGCCCGGTCAAGCACATCGCGCAGGCCTCGACCACCGGCCACGGCACCAACATCATCGCCGGCCTGGGCGTCAGCATGCGTTCCACCGCCTACCCGGTGCTGTTGATCTGCGCCTCGATCTACGCCGCGTACGCGCTGGCCGGGCTGTACGGCATCGCGATCGCCGCCACCGCCATGCTCAGCATGGCCGGCATCGTGGTGGCACTCGACGCCTACGGCCCGATCACCGACAACGCCGGCGGCATCGCCGAGATGGCCGAGCTGCCCAAAAGCGTGCGCGAGGTCACCGACCCGCTGGACGCGGTCGGCAACACCACCAAGGCGGTGACCAAGGGCTACGCCATCGGCTCGGCCGGTCTGGCTGCGCTGGTGCTGTTTGCCGACTACACGCATGCGCTCAGCGCACGCGGCATCGACATCAGCTTCGACCTCAGCGACCACAAGGTGATCGTCGGCCTGTTTCTCGGCGGTCTGATCCCTTACCTGTTCGGGGCCATGGCGATGGAGGCCGTGGGCCGCGCGGCCGGTTCGGTGGTGGAGGAGGTGCGCCGGCAGTTCCGCGAGATCCCCGGGATCATGGCCGGCACCGCCAAGCCCGACTACTCGCGCGCGGTCGACATGCTAACCAAGTCGGCGATCAGGGAAATGGTGATCCCGTCGCTGCTGCCCGTCGCGGTACCGGTGGTGGTCGGCCTGCTGCTCGGGCCGAAGGCGCTCGGCGGCCTGCTGATCGGCACGATC
>JBBQOR010000036.1:0-10136 GCA_038331055.1 Burkholderiales bacterium | reverse complement strand
CCGCGGCCAATGGAAAGAGCCTGGTCGAGTATTTCCTTCATCGGAATACCCTGGGGCCGAGTCGAGAAGTCAGCACAAGATAGTCCGTGTTCAGAACAGGCTCTGCGGAATGATCAGGATGTCACCCGGCCGCATCTCGACATTGGCAGACACGTCACCGCGCTTGATCAGGTCGCGCAGGCGCACTGCGTACTGCTTGTTGCCGTCAGAAGTACGCAAGATGGTCGCATTGTTGCCGTCTGCAAAATCGGTCAAACCGCCGACGGCGATCATCACGTCCAGCAGCGACATGCGCTGCTTGAAGGCCAGGAACTGCGGCCGCGCGGCCTCGCCCACCACCCGAATCTGCTCGCTGTATGGGCCGACGAATCCGGTGACGATGATGGTAACGATGGGCTCGCGAACATACTTCGAAAGCACGCCCTCGACATCGCGCGCCAACTGCGCCGGCGTCTTGCCCTGGGCCTGCAGATCCTCAACCAGCGGGCCCGAGACCTTGCCGTCAGGCCGCACCGGCACGCTCATCGACAGCTCGGGATTGCGCCAAACCGTAATGTTCAGCGCATCGCCGGCACCAATGACGTAGTTGTAGTCGCCCAGGGACGCCGACGCGGGCGCCGGCGGATGGATTTGCGTGGCGCAGCCCAGCGCAAGGGCTGCGACAGACAAAGCAGCCAGCAGACGAATCAGGCGAAGCGTGTAGTGAGGCGTCATCGAAGCTTTCCGTCAAAGGGGGTGTCGGTCGTCACGGCACAGACACGAGGCAGCAACGACCGCCAGCTCTCGCGCACTACCAGCGCAGACTCGCGGCCGGACAGACGCGTCTCAACCGCTGCGTACAACCTGAACGACCATTGAATCATGGCACAGGCGCGAGTCGACGAGTAGTGAGCCCGGCGCAAGCCGACGCCCGCTTGCGGAGGAATGTCACACCCGGGGATGACGCTTGCCTGCCGGCAGCCGCACTTACGCGACGTGACAGATGAAGCCTCAAGGCCGGCCTGGCGGCGCCGAAACAGGGTCGAACGCCCGTGGGGCGCCCCAACCGAGCTCTCGCTCATGCCGCCGTTTTCTTACCACGACGCGTTCTCGCGCAACCTGGGCTGGGTCACCCAAGCCGAGCAGACCGCCTTGCGCAGCAAACGCATCGCCATCGCCGGCATGGGCGGCGTCGGCGGGGTTCACCTGCTGACACTGGCGCGCCTGGGCGTGGGCTCGTTCCACATCGCGGACTTCGACGAGTTCGACGTCGCGAACATCAACCGCCAGGCTGGCGCGGCCTGCTCCACGCTTGGACGCCCCAAGGTGGACGTATTGGCGGAAATGGCCCTGGACATCAATCCGGGCTTGCAGATCCGACGGTTCCAGCACGGCGTCACGCCGGAGAACCTCGACGAGTTTCTGGCCGGCGTCGACCTGTACGTCGATGGGCTGGACTTCTTCGCCTTCACCGCCCGGCAGGCGACGTTTGCCGCCTGCCGGCGGCGCGGCGTGCCGGCCGTCACGGCTGCGCCCCTGGGCATGGGCGCGGCAGTGCTGAATTTCCTGCCCGGCCGCATGAGTTTTGACGACTACTTCCGCTGGAACGACGCCAGCGACGAAGACAAGGCCCTGCGCTTCATGGTCGGTCTTGCGCCCTCCGGGCTGCACCGCGGCTACTTGGTCGACCCCAGTCAGGTCGACCTCGCCGGCCGCCGGGGCCCTTCGACCGTCATCGCCTGTCAACTTTGCGCCGGCATGGCGGCCAGCGAGGCGTTGAAGATTCTGCTCGCCCGCGGGGAAGTGCGGCCCGCGCCCTGGGGCCTGCACTTCGATGCCTATCGCGGCCGAATGGTGCGCACCTGGCGCCCGGGCGGCAACGCCAATCCGCTGCAGACCCTGACCCTGGCGATCGCCCGCTGGCAACTCGCCCGACTGGCCCGACTGGCCCGGCTGCCGCGCGCGGCCGAGGCGGCACCCACCCACGCGCCGGCAACGATGGACGCCCAATGACCTCGACCACACTTGCGCAGCCCGGCAGCACCGCGTCTACCGTACCGGCACCATCACCGTCACCCACAACGCTCGCCGAGCGCGCCACAAGGCGCGCCAAGGTCGAGCGCATCCTGGATGCCGCCCGCTGGGCGCCCAGCGGCGACAACACGCAGCCCTGGCGATTCCACATCGACGCGGCGGGTGACGTGGTGGTGCACGGCAGCGACACCCGCGACCACTGCGTCTACGACCTGGACGGCCATGCCAGCCAGCTGGCCCTGGGCACCCTGTTGCAGACACTCGAGATCGCCGCCGGCGCCCAGGGTCTGCACGCGCATTGGCAGCGCCGTGCCGGCCTGCCGGCGCAGACGCCCACCTTCGACGTGCGCTTCTGCCACCACGGGGCGGCGCCGAGCCCTCTGGTGCAGAGCATCGAGCAGCGCCGCGTGCAGCGGCGCGCGATGTCGACACAGCCTCTGCCCGACGCCGCGGTGCTGGCCCTGGAAGCCGCCGTCGGCCCGGGATACCGCATCCAGTGGCTGGCGTCGCCTGCGCAGCGATGGCAGACGGCGCAGCTGCTCTTTCGCAATGCCGGCCTGCGGCTGACGCTGCCCGAGGCCTACCCGACGCATCGCGACATCATCCAGTGGAACGCGCGCTTCAGCGACGACCGCGTGCCCGATCAGGCGCTCGGCGCCGACGCGCTGACGCTGCGGCTGATGCGCTTCGTGCTCGGCAGCTGGGGGCGGGTGCGTTTCTTCAACCGTTATCTGGCCGGCACCTGGCTGCCGCGCCTGCAGATGGACCTGCTGCCCGCGCTGGCCTGCGCGGCCCATCTGGTGGTCAAGGCCGACCGCCCCCCCAGCGGCATCGACGACTACATCGACGCCGGGCGCGCCGTGCAGCGCCTGTGGCTCACCGCCACCCAGCTGGGGCTGCACAAGCAGCCCGAGATGACGCCGCTGATCTTTGCCCGCTACGCGCGCAGCAGCACGCCGTTCAGCGCCGAGCCAGACCTGCGCCGCCAGGCCGTGGCGCTGGAGCAGCAGTTGCAGCACTTGATTGGCGCAGACGCCGACCATGCCGTGTGGATGGCGCGCATCGGTACCGGCCCGGGCGCCACGGCGCGCTCGCTGCGCCGGCCGCTGGCACAGTTGATCAAGCGCTGAGCCGCCCCAGGGCCGCTGCACATGTCAGTCGTCCTCGTCACGCTGGCCGCCACGCTGTGCATGCAGGTGGGCTACTTCCTCTGGAAGCTGTCGGCCAATCGTCTGGCGCTGGCACCCGGCACGCCGGCGCGCCAGGTCGCGCACGCCACCTTTACCGACCCGCGCTGGCTGATCGGCACGGTCGCCACCACCGCAGGCTGGGTGCTCTTCGTCCAGGCCACGGCTTTGGGCGAGATCAGCCTGGTGCAGCCCTTGATGTCGGTCGGCGATCTGGCGCTGGTGCTGCTGGCCGTTGCCTTCCTTGGCGAGCGGCTGCGGCCGACCGAGTGGGCAGGTGTCCTGCTGCTGGTGGTCGGCGCCGCCGCGCTCTCGCTGGGCGCCCGCACCGGCGACGCCCAACCGACAGATGTCATGGCCCTCTGGACGCTGCTGGCCGGGGCCGCGCTGGCCGCCGGCTTGCTGATTGCCGTCGCACGCCGTGGCCAGTTCGCCGAAGCCGCGCTGGCCGCCGCCGTCGGCATCGCCTTCGGCAGCGGTGCCATCCTGACCGAAGCCCTGACGGCCGGGCAAGCCTCCATCAACGTCGGTCTTCTGGCCGAGCCGCTGCTGGCGGGCGTGGTCGCCGCCAATGTGGGCGGCCTGGTGCTGCTGCACACCGCGTTTCGCCACGGCAGGGCTGCCGTCGTGGTGCCGCTGCAACTGGCGGTGGCCAGCCTCGTCTCCGTGGTCGGCGGCGTCCTGGTTTTCAACGAGCAGGTCAGCGTCGGTCGCGCCGCGGCCGTGCTCGTCATCGTCCTGGCCAGCGCGCTGCTGAACCGGCGCGCAGAGCAGACTGCGCCAACACCCTCCGCCTTGCCCGCACGCCTGGCGCCCGACCCTCAGCCACGATGAAGCCCCAGATGCCCCCCAAGCCGCTCGCCATCTGCATGCTGTCCGACGATTTCCTGCCCGGCGCCACCGGCGTCGGCAGCCATCTGCAGGCGATCACGCCCGAGCTGGTGGCGCGCGGGCACCGCGTGGCGGTCGTCACCACGCGCCGCCCCGGCGAGCCCGAGCGTGAGGTCTGGCGAGGTGTGCAGGTCTATCGCGTCGCCACGGTGAAGGCCTTCGGCTTCTATCAGGCGATGGCCTCGACGCGCACGCTCGGCGCGATCTTCGACGAGTTCCGCCCCGACCTCATCCACCACCACTACCTGGGCCTGATGCTGGTGCGCGGGATGAAGGCCGCGCGAGAACGCGGCCTGCGGCAGGTCTACACCTACCACATGACCGAGGAACATCTCACGCAGCCTTGGCCGATGCGTCCGCTGCGCGGCCTGCTGGCACGCGAGATCGTGCGCCGCTGCAACCAGATGGACCTGGTGATCTCGGTCTCGCGTAACCTGGCAAAGGCGCTGCCGGGCAAGGGCATCACGGCGCCTGTTAGCTACGTCAGCAATCCTGTAAGATTTTCCGACAACATCTTGGTGAGGGACACACTGCGTGATTCTCGTTTCGTCGTCTTCTTCGCGGGACGACTGAACGCGGAGAAGAACCTGCCGCTGCTTCTTCGCGGCTTCGCAACTGCATCTCGGGAATGCCCGGACTCATCGCTCTGGATCGCCGGGGATGGCGCCGAGCGCCGAACGCTTGAGCGCATGAGCCGTAACCTGGGGATCGACGGTCAGGTGAGGTTCCTCGGCTTTCTCGACCACGCCGCGTTGGCCAATCGGTACGCCGCTTGCGACGTGTTTGTCTTGCCATCATTGGTAGAAACCCAAGGTTTGGTCGCGATGGAAGCGATGTGGTTCGGCAAACCGGTGGTCGTTGCACGAAGCGTGGTGTCGGCGGACGAACTGGTGGAGCCCGGCCGCAGCGGCCAGATCGTCGACGCTACTGACTCGGCTGACCTCGCGGCAGCGCTTCTTGCCTTAGGTCGCGATGAAGATCTCCGGCGGGCTTGGGGCGCACGCGGCCGGGACCTGGCCCACGCGTATCGCCCGGAAACGGTGGTTGCGCATCTGCTCGCGGGATACACAGGTACGCTCTGTGCCGCCCACCGCCACCTCCAATCCGAGCGTGCGCTCACAGGCTAGGAGGCTGTCGATTCTTCTTACATCGCTCGGATCGGCCGGGGCGGCGCAAGCACCAACTGATCTCAAATGGTTGATTTCATTGTGTTTTCTCTACGTGGCACGCTTGCTGCTAGGTTGTTGTTGCGGGCTCGTCGTTTTGGGGCCCCTCAGTTCAACAATCTCTACGGAGCGGTCCAAATGAAGAAATTTCTGAAAAGCGCGCTGACTCTGGCGGCCGTTGCAGGTTTTAGTGCGCAAGCCTCTGCAGTGGTGATCATCGACGACTTCTCGACACCCGGTCCTCCGCGGTCGATGATCTCTGTCGTTGACAACGCTGGTGGTACCGCCACACTCACCACGGCCGGAACAATGTTTTCCGGCGAGAGAAACATCTTCATCGAGCAGGTCAGCATTGACCCCTTCGTCGGCACCGGCACAACCTCCGCTTCCATAGGGCGGCAAACCGCATCGCCGCTTACTGGCTTGTTCGTTTTCAACAACAGCACTGGCGTCGTAGGTCGCGGGCTGATCCGCTGGGACGGCGCAGGCGCTAACAGTTATGCGGCAGACGCGTCGGGCACCTTCAGCCTGGACCGGGTGGGTTTCACACCGACGGATCTGTCCTCTTCGGGTTCCGCTTTCGAGATCACGGTTCGCGAGGCAGATCAAAACTTCCCGTTCGTGCTGCAAGCCTTCTCGTCGGATGCTGCGGACCCGTTGAACGCCGCCCTCGCCAAGGGCTCGTTGCTTTCTTTGATGGCCATCCCAACGGTAGTCGGGTACACGATCACCATCCCGTTCGCGGCCTTCGCTGGCGGAACCCAAGTCAACGGCGGGGTGGACTTCAGCCGTATCACCGCTCTCCAAGCGACCTTCAACTCCGGTGCCTCGCCGACCACAGCGATCGATTTCGCGCTGCGCGTAGTGCGTGTTGTTCCGGAACCGGGTTCTGTAGCCCTGGTCGGCTTGGCGCTGGTCGGACTCGGCTTGGCCCGTCGCAAGACTGCGAAAGTCTGATCTGGACGTCAAGTCCTGATCTTCGTCAGGGAAGGCGCCGCGAGGCGCCTTCTTTCGTTTTGGCGTCCTCATGGCAAGAGGAGCGTTCGGACGAGTTGCGGCCCGCATTCACGCGTGAACCATCACACGACGGCGCCCGCTGATCGGCAGCCACCCCCGAAGCCAGGGGTGACGCCGCACCACCTTGCCAGCAGATAATCGTCGCATGGACACCAAGCCCGCCACCGAGACCGCAAGTACCAGCAGCCCAGACGCTGCCACGGCCCGTCAGATGCTGGGCCGCCGCCGCCTGCTGGGACGCGCGCTCGTGGCGCCCGCTCTTGCCACCGTCTGCACTGGCAGCGCCTTCGGCAGCCCTGCTGCGCTGCGTTCGGCCACCTGCTTGGCCAAGTCGCAGGCCTTGCTGACCGACCCGCCTGCTGCGATTTTCGGCGCTGACAGCTTCATCCGCGTCAACGTGTACACGCTCGACAGCAATCGATATGTGAGGCGAGCGGATCTGGTGAGCGTTGGCAAGGGCGCCGACTCATTCTTGGTCCCGGGCAATCCGAACGACCCGGATGAGTACATTCAGATCGATACGGCTACCGGGCAACTTGGCGTTGTGCTCACTCCTCGACCCCCGGTGCCGGCGCTCAGCCCGGGCAGTGGCGTGCTCGTGCGCTTCGATCAAGACGGTTTCGTCGTAGGGACCGGCGGGGGCTATGGCGGCGCGCCCGGCGCGATCACCAGCATGATGTGCTGGGCCTCTGTCCTCGCTGCGCCCTGAGCGACTGCGCCCCTGCGCATGCTGCTGGTGCGCGCAGCCTCCCTTGCCGTGGAGCCGCTGGGCGAGTCCTGGGTCTTCTTCAGTCCGCTCTCAGGCGAGACCCACCTCATCAACGACACCAGCGTTGCCATGCTCGAGTGCCTGGACGCGTCACGGCCCACGGCGGCGGACTCGGTCTATCTTGAGATCGCCGGCCTGACGGGTTCCACGCCCGCCGAGGTCGCGCGCATGTGCTCCGGCTACTGGAGCAGTCTCGTCGAGGCCGGAGCGGTGCGTGTGATGCTGCCGCAACCGCTCGTCCCGTCTGAGCCCGCCTGAGTTGGATCTGGCGGTGACAAGCGTCATCGGCAGCGCCGGCGCTGACCGGGTTGCGCAACTCTTGGCCAGCGGCGGCTTGTTCGTCGATTACGGTTTGGCCTCGCTGCGTTTGCACGCCAGATCACCCAGCCTGGCCGACGCCTTTCACTCGGTCTACCGGCACTTTCCGCTGCAAGCCGCCGCGGCGGGCGCCTGGGCAGACATCGACCTGTCGGTTGTACCGCACGGGCGCAGACGCCTGTCCGGCCAGGCGCCTGAAGTGAGGCTGGCCAGCGACGGCCGGCTGATCTTCGACCCGTTCCCTGCCGACCACGGCCTGCCGCTGGTCGAGTGGGGCTGCAACTGGATGGTGGCGCAGCGAATGAACCACGTGTTGCTGCTGCACGCCGGCGCGGTGGAGCGCGACGGCACGGCGCTGGTGCTGCCGGCGCTGCCCGGTTCGGGCAAGAGCACGCTGACGGCCGCGTTGGCGCTCAGCGGCTGGCGCCTTTTGAGCGACGAGTTCGGCGCGCTCGACCCTGGAAGCTTCAGCCTGCAACCTGTGCTGAAGCCGGTCGGCCTGAAGAACGCCTCGATCGACGTCATCCGCACCCGCTTCGCGGGCGCGGAGTTGGGCCCGAGCTTCCCGAAAACACACAAGGGCACCGTCGCGCATCTGGCACCGCCGGCGGCCGCGGTGGCGCGGCGACATGAAGGCGCCCGCCCTGGCGCCATCGTGCTGCCGCGCTGGCAGGCCGGCGTGGCCACGCGCTTCGAGCGTCTGGGCGCGCACGAGGCCTTCTCGGCGCTGGCCTTCAACTCCTTCAACTACGCAGTGCTGGGCGAGACGGGCTTTCGCGCGGTGCTACGCGTGGTCCGCGAGTGCCCCGCCTGGCGTCTGGTCTACAGCGACCTGGACGACGCCCTGGCCACGCTAGGGCGGCTCTGGCAAGACCTGCCCGGCATGCAGCGCGCCGCGCCGGCGCAGGATTGACGGCGATGTCCTTTAAGCGGCCACCCTCATTATTCTGGCTGGACGCCTTGCGCAACCCCGCGCTGGCCGCCGGCTGGGGTTTGCCGGAGTGGTCGCAGGCGATTCGCCTGGGGCGCCGGCTGCGCCTGCTCGGCCGGTTGGCCGAGGCGCTGGCCGCTGCCGGGCAGATGCAGGCGGTGCCGGCGCAGCCGCAGCGCCTGCTGCGCGCCGAGATGCAGTCTTCGCGCGCCCGCACCGCCGCCCTGGTGTGGGCGCTGGACCGCGCCGGCGCAGCACTGACCGGAGCGCCCTACCCGCTGGTGCTGCTCAAGGGCGCTGCCTACATCGGCCAGCCCGGGCTGCCGTTCGGCCGCGGCCGGCTGTCGGCCGATGTCGACATCCTGGTGCCGCAGGCCCACATCGACGACGCCCAGGCCCGGCTCACCCGCGCGGGCTGGGAAAGCGTACAGCTCGACGGGCACGACGACCGCTACTACCGCGAGTGGAGCCACGAGGTCCCGCCGATGCGCCACCCCTCGCATCCGATCGAGCTCGACCTGCACCACACCATCGTGCCGCCGGTCTCCCGCAACCCCGTCGATGCGGCGCTGTTGTTGCAGCGCCTGCAGCCCTCGCAGTGGCCGGCCTGGCAGGTGCTGCACCCCGTCGACCAGGTGCTGCACAGCGCCGCGCACCTGTTCTTCGACTCCGACCTGCGCGAGCGCGTGCGCGACCTGGCCGACCTGGACGGACTGCTTCGCCACTTCGGGCGAGACCCGGACTTCTGGCAGGCCCTGCCGCAGCGCGCTCAGCAGCTGGGTCTGCAACAGCCGCTGGCGCTGGCCGTGCACTTCTGCGTCGGCTGGTTCGGCACGCCAATGCCGGCCAATACTTTCGCCACGATCCACCGGGGCGGGCCGGGCCTGCTGCATCGCGCATGGCTGCTGCCGCTTCTGGCCGGGCAGCTCACGCCGTCGCCGCTGGACGGGCTGCCGTCGCCGGCACAGAACCTCGGCGCTCATCTGGTGATGGCCCGCTACCAGGTCTGGCGCCTGCCGTTGCGGATGCTGATCCCCCACGTGCAGCACAAATGGCAGGCGCGCAAGGCCAGGATGGCTCCCGGCACTGATTGACACGCCTCCGTGAGGCCGCGCAGAAGCGCTGGGCGTGGAATCGGTACCGAACCGCGCGCCCCATTTGCATCCAATCACCATGATCATCCCGTGATGTTTGACGCCTTCCGTGCAGGTGCATGGGCCGCGACCCCGACCCACCCCTCATCCCGGGGGTTGTTCTCTTGTGTCGCGTCTTCTTACATTTACCTGTGCCTGTTGAACGCGACCTGCCTCCGGAGCGCTGCACAGCACCCACTCACATGATCAGAGTCCTCAACCACTACCTGCACCGGCAGACCATCCTGCGCATGCTGTTCGACATCTGCTGTGTCGTGCTGGCGATGCTGGTGGCATTCGCCGCGCTGAGCGGCGGCACACAAAGCCTGATGCCGGTCGCCGGCCCCCAACTGGTGACGCTGGCTGCGGGCATGTTCGTGATCAACACGGCGTCCGGCTTCTATCACCCCAATGAATCGATGACGCCGGCGCAGGCCTGGGCGCGTGCGGCGGTCGCTCTCTTGCTGGCGCTGCCGCTGAGCTTCGGTGTGCTGAGCATGCTGCCCGGAGACGTCGAGAACCGCGGCGCGCTGACCCTTGCCGCGATGGCGGGCGTGGCGGCAGTGATCATCCGCCGCGTCTACGTGACGCAGACCGCCAGCGGCCGGCCTGCACGCGCCCGTGTGCTGGTGTTCGGTGCCGGTCAGGCCGCGCAACTGGTCGGCACCACGCTGCGCCAGGCCGACCCGCATGTCGAGATCGTGGGCTACT
>JBBQOR010000035.1:0-10141 GCA_038331055.1 Burkholderiales bacterium | reverse complement strand
TGCCCACCGACTGGTCGCCTGAGCAGGCCGTCGCGGTCTTCGAGATCCTTGATGAACTGCGCGAGCGCGTCTGGGCTCAATACGGCCGCCAGATCCAGCAAGTCCTGCGTGAGCAGCGATGCACCGCAGTCAGCACCGGGCCCGACAACATCGACGAAGCCGACGTGCGGTTTTGATCCACAACACGCCGCCGGCGCTTCGGCCGGTCATCTCATCAAAACTGCCGGCGCCTCGTCCATCAACAACGCGCTCTCACAGCCATATTCGCGCGTGGACTCACAACCGCCAACAGGCATGAATGACCGCAGACAGTCTGATGCAGAAGTGGACCCCTTGCTGAGCGAACTCCGGCCCGACCGGGTGTGCGTCTGGGCCGACGGCAGGTGGCAACTCAGGGCGGCATCCGCGCTTCTGGCAATCCGGGACCTGGCAGCTGATCGTGTGGCGGCGGCTTGAGATGCAGTTCAGAGAACGGCAAGGTGTCAAGGATCTCGCCAAGGGTCCTGCTCTCGAACTGGGTTGCCCCAAGGTCGATAGGGTGCACCGTTTGGCGATCGGCTGCAGGGCCGGCAATGTCCACGGAGGTTGACTGGGACTTGGAGGTGCGTATCCACAAAGTTTACGCCGGTCACGCCTGCGGTCCATGACGGTTGCTGCACCGAGACACCCTGCATCTTCGCGAGCACGTGTTCGTGCGAGCGCATTCTGAATTCATCCTACCGCCCACGCATCCGCCAGCACCTCTGCCCCTACCAGCACCTTGTTGGTCGCGTCCGCCTGCATGTCCGGCGGGCAAGGCTCCTCGCACCTCGGACACTTCTATCAACTCTGAAGCGAGAGCCAATCGCGCAGCTGTTGCTCAGGAACCGTCCGGATCACCAACTGAGGTCTGATCCAAGGTCATCTTGCCAGCGGGCATCTCCAATCTTTGCCCTCCGCCCAGACCCCTGCTAGTCTGCAAGCAGACTGGTTTTTGGTCGGTGGTTCGGAGTCGTGCGAAGGTCGAAAATTGCCTGCAGTGACCGAGGCAGTAACTTTTTCGAGGCCTTGCAGGAATCCAGGCCGGAAGGGGCAAGCAGAGGACATTCGATGGCGCCCCAGGTCCTCGATTTCCTGCCCCGGGATCAGGTAGTAAGGTCGGTGCCAATAGCCGTATCCGGTTTTCTCTCGCAGAGCCAGTAACCCAGGGGCACCTGGCAACAGCGACCCTGCTGACCCACAGCTGCCAGCGAGGTCGACCCCTCAGGGTGCACTGCCGGGGACGATCGTTCGACCGTCCGCCAAAGTGAGCAAGTCAGCGCAGCACAAAGTACGCGACCGCTGCCGCCAACAAGGCCACCACCAGCAAGGTCACCTTGCCGGCACTCAGCGGGCTCTGCGCTCCGACTGCACCGGTAGCGCCACTGACCCAGAGCGCACAGGTCTTGCCGCCTTGGCTGTAGCTGCCCTCCCGGGCAGGAGCCATGACCACCTCGAGCGCCAGCGGGTCGATCCGCTGGTCGAGGTGCGTGATCTCCTGCTTGCTGCCCCCGATCTGCTTCTCGGCGCGCTCGGTCGTCTGCTCGTGAATGCGCCCTTCGGCCTGAGTCTGCGCTTGGGCACGGTCGACGCTGGTCGGCTTGACCGGCACCGCCGTGTCGGGCAGCACGTCCGCCGTCTGCACACCCGGCAACTGGTCGGCGCTCAGCACAGTCGGCGCACCGTCGTAAAGAGCAGCTGCGGTCAGCAGCAGATCGCTGAACCGGGCCTTCAACTCGCCCTGCGCTGGCGTCCACTCGGTGTTGTCGCGGGTGTCGGCTGGTGTTGCCTTCCCGGCGTCGGCCTGCGGCGCGGGCCGCGTTCACCGCGGCGGCCCTGCCAGACCGCGCTCATTGACGCGCGCACGCGCCAGTGTGGCACCCAGCAGGCGCTGAGCGACTGCAGCGCGGCCTGCTCGGCGAATCCTTTGGGCACCATCAAGAGGCCCTGGGTCCAAGCCTTGAACGCTGCACGCGCGGCGACCTCGTCACGCGCAAACGGCAGGTAGCGAAATGCAGGCTCGAGATTCGTCACTGCGGCCGTCGAGGCCCGCGTTCTTGCGGCAACGCGCGTCATGCCACCGGCGCGTTCGATGTCCTCGGCCAAAGCAAGCACATCGATCTCGCGGTACGCGGCCACGTCGGACATGCGCCGGGCCTGGCATTCCGTGAGGGCTCGGATGTCCTCGGGCAAGTCTGCCGTGGCCGGCAAAGCGGCGGCGTCCACCAGCACCGGAATGACCGTCATGCCCGGCTTGGCCAATGCGCGATCCGTTACCCGGCCAACTTGACGGTCGCCTGCCGACCCCTGCCGAACCACCGTGCAAGCCAGAGCCGGCTCGCCATAATCCTTCGTCTCCATCCCGGACAGAGGGCATCCGATGATCGTCGTTCACCACCTCAACGAGTCGCGTTCCCAGCGCGTGCTGTGGCTGCTGGAAGAGCTGGAACTGCCTTACGAGATTCGCCACTACGCGCGCGACGCCACCACGCGGCTGGCGCCTCCGGCGTTGAAGGCCGTGCACCCGCTGGGCAAGTCGCCCGTGCTTGAAGATGCCGGCATGACGCTGATCGAGTCGGGCGCGATCGTCGACTACCTGATCCGGCGCCATGGCGGCGGCCGGCTGCAGCCGGCGCAGAACACCGCCGACTTCGAGGTCTACAACCAGTGGCTGCATTACGCCGAAGGCTCAGCCATGTTGCCGCTGCTGCTCAAGCTGTATGTGGGGCGGCTGGGCGAGGCGGGTGCGCCGCTGGCGCCGCGCATCAGCAGCGAGTTGAAGAACCACCTGGGCTATGTCGATGCGTCGCTGCAAGGGCGTGAATGGTTGGTCGGCGACACGCTCAGCGGTGCCGATATCCAGATGAGTTTCGTGGCCGAAGCGGCCCGCGGGCTGCGCGTGGACTACCCGCACATGGACGCCTGGTTACGGCGCTTTCAGCAGCGGCCGGCGTACCAGCGCGCACTGGCGCGCGGCGGGCCTTATTCGATGGCGGTCTGAGGCCCGCAGGTCGGCACCGACGATGGCCCGCCCCGACCTGTCGGCCCGCGAAACCGCGGCGCTGATCGAGCGCGGCGCCCTCGCGCCCGAGGCCCTGGCGCGCGCCACGCTGGCGCGCATCGCCCGCGACGACGCTGCGCTCGGCGCCTTCGTCTGCACGCTCACCGCTGACGACGCGGCAGACCAGTCACGACGTCTGCGTGAACTGGGCGGTCCGCTGGCCGGCGTGCCGGTGGCGGTAAAGGACATCTTCGACACGCGCGACCTGCCAACGTCCTACGGCAGCGTGATCTACCCCGCGCAGCCGGCGCGCGTCGATGCGGCCGTTGTCTCGGCCCTGCGCCGTGCCGGCGGGCTGGTGATCGGCAAGAGCAGCACCACCGAGTTCGCCTACTTGCAGCCTGCGGCCACGCGCAACCCGCGGGCATCGGGGCGCACCCCGGGCGGGTCGTCGGCGGGTTCGGCTGCGGCGGTGGCGGCCGGGTTGGTGCCGCTGGCGCTGGGCACGCAGACGGGCGGCTCGGTCATCCGCCCGGCGTCGTACTGCGGCGTGGTCGGCTACAAGCCCAGCTTCGGCTGGCTGCCGACCGTCGGGCTGAAGTGCTTCTCGTGGTCGCTAGATACCGTGGGCCTGTTCGCGCGCGACGTGGCCGACGTGGCCTGGTTCGCCCAGGCGCTCTGCGGGCGCGCGCTGGCCGTCGAGGCCGCTGAGACCTTCCAGGCCGCGTCACCGATCGTCGTCGGCATACCCGAGGCCTACCCCTGGGAAGGGATGTCGGCCAACGCCAGCGCCGCGGTCGCGCTGGCGGGACGCGTGTTGCAGGCGGTCGGCATCGAGGTGCGTTCTTGCCGCCTGCCGCCGTGGGCCGCTGTGGCGTTCGAGGCCCATGCCGTGATCCAGGGCTTCGAAGCCTGGCGATGCCTGAGCTGGGAGTTCGACGAACACGGCAAGGCGCTGTCGCCGGTGCTGCGCGAGTACCTGCAAGGCACGCGCGACATCAGCGCGGCGGCCTATGAGGCCGCCCAGGCCGTGGCCACGCAGGCGCGCGTGCAAGCGCAGGCCTGGCTGCAGGGTTTCGATGTGCTGCTGACTCCCAGTGCCCCCGACCAGGCCCCTGTCGGCCATGCCACAACCGGCGCTTCGACCTTCAACCGCCTGTGGACGCTGCTGGGCGTGCCCTGCATCAACGTGCCGGGGATGGAGGGTGACGACGGCGCGCCGATGGGCCTGCAACTGATCGCGCCGCTGGGCGCCGATGCCCGGCTGCTGGCGGTCGCGCAGCGACTGGAGTGCGGCCTCAGCGTGTGGCCATCACCTCGGCAGGCCGCGGGCCGGCGGGCTTGAGGGCGGCGGCCAGTTCGAGCGTGCGGCGCGGGTGCACGAGGTTGACGCGGCCGTTGCGTTCGGCGCCGTCCAGGATCAGCTGACGCACCTGCGCCACGCTCAGGTCGGGGTACAGCGCCCACAGCTTGGCCGCGAGGTTGGCCACCTGCGGCGCGGCCATCGACGTGCCGGAGGCTTCGAGCTTGTCGCCGCCCGGGATCAGGCTTTGAACACGAAAGCCGTTGGCATGGGCCACGGTGGTGCGGCCAAAGCTGGAGAAGGTGGTCTCGTGGCCCGCAGAGTCCACCGCGCCGATGGTCATCAGATTGGGCAGCTGGATGTCGGCCGGGCTCACTTCGTCGAAGCCGGCGTCGGCATTCGAGTTGCCCGAGGTGGTGATGAACAGGATCTCGGGCGCCGCCGCCATCGCGTCGCGCAGGTTGTCGCGCGATTCCTGAAAGTAGCGCCGGGCCAGCGCGCGCCGCTCTTCGCCGTCTTTGCCGAGGCCGTGGAACTGCATCGAGGACTCGATGCCGCGCTGGCTGCCGCCCCAGCTCATGTTGACCACGCGCGCGCCTGCCGCGCGGATGGCAGCCACGGTCTGGCGTACTGCCAGCTTGCCGCGTTCGCGCCGCTCTTCGGTCGTCAGCAGCGGTTCGGTCTGCCAGGCGAAGGTGATGCGTGCCGAGAACACGCGCGCGAACGGGTTGCCGTCGACGGCAATGCCGGCGACGTGGGTGCCGTGGTAGTAGTTGCCACCCAGGCGCATGCTCTCCTGGAAGGGCTGCGCCGCATCGGCCTGCAGGGCGGCCATATGGCGCCGGTAGGCGCTGGCGGCCGCCGAGTCGATGTTGGCCTGCACGTCGCGTGAGCCGTGCATGAAGCCCTTGACCGCGTCCCAGCTGAAGCCAGGCACGCGCTGCACCGGCTGCAGCAGCTCAGGCTCGGGCCGCGCCTCCAGGTCGAAGGCGATGCCGGGCACCGGCGCGGCCATGCGGAACAGCGAGGGATCGACACCGCTGTCCCACACCGCGATCACCACCGGCTGCCCCGGCGCGTCGGGCCGCAGCGCAAAGGTGCGCGGTGTCCAGGTGTCGGCGATCGGTTTGTCGTTCCGGGTGATGTAGTCGTTCAGCACCGCCACGGCCTGTTCGCGGAAGGGCAGCACATGGTCGATAAAGACGCGCTGCGAAAGCACACCGGCCACGCTGCCGCGGTCGAGCCGCATGCCGTTGTTGCGCGCCGTCACGTCCAGTCGGGTGCGCACGGCGGCGACGGTGACGACCGGGTTGTTGATCTCCAGGCCGCCTTTTTGCGCGCGCACCACGTTGCCCACGTCTTCCCAGCGCAGCGTGGCCAGGTGAGCGGCCAGGTGCTGGCCGAAGCGCGTGCGCTGCGCCTGCACGGTGCCGCCAGCGGCACGCGCTGCCGCCGCGGCACTGCTGAGCATGGCCACCGTGCCGCTTTGAGCGGGCTTGTCCTGGCGCGCCCGCCAGTCGGCTACCACCGCGGGCACCGCGGCCCACTCGCCGCGCAACATCGCCAGCGAGAGCCGCGCGCTGCTGTAGCCGTCCAGCGTGCTGCGGTCGCTGATGTCGAAGCGCGCCAGCTCGTCGTTGAGCTCGGCTGCGATGGTCTGCAGGATGGGCGCAAGCTCGTCCGAGGGCAGCGTGAACAACGCGCTCGGGGCCACGGGCAACAGGACGCTGGTGCGCGGCAGCTGGTCGCTGCGTGTGATCACCTGTTTGGCGGCTGCTGACGGCGCCGTGGTCTGCGGTGCCGGTGTGGCGCAGGCGGCCATCAGCATCGCGACCGCCAGGCTCAGGCTGACGGGGGCAAGGGATCTGGGCATGACGGATAGCGGTTTCTGTTCTTCAGTCCGGCTCCACTGCGAAGCTCAACCCGGCGAAGCGTTGCAGCCTCGAGATCAGTGCAGCCCCCATGGCCGGGGCAGGGGTCCAGATGCCGCCCGGTGTGGCTTGGGCATCGAGCAGCAGGCACATCGCGGCTTCGCTGATCATCTTGCTGGTCGAGCCGTAACCCGGGTCGCGGTCGCCCTTGACACTGACACGCAGGCTCTGCCCGGCCACGGTGTGGCCGATGAACAGCACATCGAAGTAACCCGCGTCGCGTTCTTCGCGCGAAGGGCCTTCGCCCGGCAGCGGGCCGCCTTCGCCGCCGAGTGAGCGGTCTGCGGCGATGGCTGCGGCCAGCGCCTGGCCCTTGTCTCCGGCGCCGGTGACGATCATCTCGTCGTAGACGAAGTCGCGGCCGTAGGCATGCTGCAGCAAGAGGTTCGAGCGGTGCACGTTGCGCGTGTTGATGTCGGCCATGACGAAGGGCGCCACCCACAGCCCCAGCACCTCGTCGATCATGGGTTTGCGCCCCGGCGGCTGGGCCGGGCCCTCGAAGCCCGGCGTCAGCGAAAACGGGTTGCGCAGCAGCGCCATCACGCCGGGGTCGGCCATCGCCGCGGCCACGGTGGCCTTCAGGCTGGCGGCGGTACCGCCCGAGAACGTGCCCTTCATCTTGCGCACGCGGCCGCGCACCCGGCTGGCCGGGGCGCCGAAGCGTTCGACCATCTGTTGCTGCAGCAGCCACACGCCCAGGTCGAAGGGGATCGAATCGAAGCCGCAGCTGAACACGATCCGCGCGCCGCTGGCGCGGGCGGTGCCTTCGTGCGCGTCGATCATGCGACGCATCCAGGCCGGCTCGCCGCACAGGTCCACGTAGTCCACGCCGCTGGCGGCGCAGGCGGCCACCAGTTCATTGCCGTACAGCTGGTAGGGGCCCACAGTGGTCAGCACCACCCGGGTGGCCGACATCAACGCGCGCAGGCTGTCGGGGTCGGCCGTGTCGGTGACGACCAGCGGCGTGTCGGCCGGCGCGCCGAGTTCGTCGCGCACTGCGGCCAGCTTACTGGCGTTGCGCCCGCCCATGGCCCAGCGCAGACCGCTGCCGGCCGGGTACTGCCGCAGCAGGTACTCCACCACCAGCCGGCCGGTGAAGCCGCTGGCACCCTGCACCACAAGGTCGAAGGTCTTGTCCAAACCAGGGTCTCGCAGCAGGCGCTCAGGCGCGCCAGTCGAGGATCATCTTCAGGCACTGCGGATCGCCGAAGGCCACCTCGTAGGCCGCCTGGGCGTTGGCCGGCGTCTGCGTATGCGTGATCAGCCCTTCCAGCGACAGCCGGCCGCTGTGCATCAGCTCGGTCACCGCCAGCAGGTCGGACTTCTTCCACTGCGCGGCCACGCGAATCTGCGCCTCGCGCATGAAGGCCGGCGCGAAGGCAAAGCTCAGCTCCTGCTTGTAGAAGCCGCCCAGCACCACCTCGCCGCCCGGGGCCAGCCGGCCGATCAGGTGGTTGAGGATGCTGCCGTCGCCGCTGACGTCGTGGACCGAGCGGTAGTCCTTGCGCGTGTCCTCGTCCGGATGGATCACGGCATAGCCCTCGGCGCCCTGGCGGCGCACGGGCTGGGTCTCCCACACCGTCGGCGCAGGCTGGCCGGCGGCCAGCACCAGCCGCGCGAGCAGACGGCCCATGGTGCCGTGGCCGACGATCAGGTCGGGGTAGATGATCGGCGACCGTGTGCCGCCAACCGAGAACAGGTGGTACGAGGTGGCGGCCAGCGCGAGCAGGATCGCCTTCGGCCCCAGCCGCGGATCGACCTTGACCACGCGGTCCTGCGACACCACCAGCCGCGCACCGGCGCCGCCGAAGATGTTGCGCACGCCCTGGAAAGAGTACGAGCCGGGCACGAAGACGCTGTCGCCGAGGCTGACCTCGGTCACTTCGGCGCCGGCCTGCACGACGATGCCGACGGTCTCGTAGCCCGGCACCAGCGGGTAGCCCAGGCCGGGGAACGGTGGCATCGTGCCGTCCCACAACAGCCGTTCGGTGCCGGTGCTGATGCCGGTGTGCGACACCTCCACCTCGATGTCCTTGGGCCCCAACGGGCACAGCTCCAGGGTCTGGACCGACAAGGAGCGCGGGGCGTTGAAGACGATGGCGTTGGCTTTCATCGGACGAAGCTCAGCAGGGGTTCAGGGGCAGGTCCGCGCCTTGTCCGGCGGGAGCGCGATTCTGTCGCACCATGGCGTCGGGCCGGCCGTTCTGACGCGATTTGCGCCGGGCCTGTGGATAACCGGCCCGCTGGACTCGGTGTTTACCCCGAACACGCAGGTCGCTGGGGTGCCCCCGTATTGCGAGCCGCGCCGACCGACGCTAAAACCGCCGGCACAACTTGGGTAGCGCACATGCAGTCCTTGCGGATCGACAGCGTACGTAGCTTGGTGAAGTCGCATCTGGGGCCAGAGTCGGCCGTGCAGGTCGAGCAGGATGAATACCGGCGGACGCTGCGCAATGTCGTGTCTGCCCAGATCATTCCCCGCTTGGCGCAGGCGCATGCAGTCGCCGATCGGAACGGGCTCGCCGTGCGCACGCCGATCGCCGACGACGTTCCCGACGATGCCGAGGTCAAGGCCTTTGCCCTCCAATGCGCCAGCGTCCAGCCGCCCACTGCGGCCGCGCTGATCGGCCAGATCACCGCCAGCGGTCGGGAAGTGCACAGCCTGCATCTGAACCTGATCACACCGGCCGCGCGCTACCTGGGTGAGCTGTGGGAGTCGGACGACCTGAGCTTCACGCAGGTCACGACCGGGCTGGTGCTGATGCATCAGGTCGTTCACGGCCTGGGCTATGAGTTCCAGGACGGGCCACAGCACGCCGGCGAGGCGAAGCGCGTGATGATGGCCAACGCCCCGGGCTCGGTCCATCTGCTGGGCCTGGTCATCGCGTCGGAATTCTTCCGCACCGCGGGCTGGTCGGTGGTGCTCGAGGTGTCGCCCAGCAGCGAAGAGTTGGCGCACGCGGTGGGCAATGAATGGTTCGACATGATCGGCTTGTCGGTGGCGCTGGAGTCGCAACTCGAGACGCTGCCGCAGCTGGTGGCGGCGCTGAAGGCCGCCTCGCGCAACCCCGCCGTGCTGGTGGTATTGGGCGGTCCGATCTTTGTCGCTCATCAGCTTCAGGCCGCCCGCCTCGGGGCCGATGCCATCTGCACCGACCCTCGCGCGGCAGTCAGCCTCGTGCCGCGCGAGCAGTCGCTGAACGGCTGAGCGCGCCGCCGCGCCGCCGTCCGCCGCGGCGGGCACACTGCGGCCTCCTCCCACGTGGTTCGCCCGCTCATGCTGAATGCCGCCTTGCATCCGACTGTGGTCATCACCGGGGCCTCGTCGGGCGTCGGCCTTTACGCCGCGCAGGCGCTGGCACAACGCGGCTGGTTCGTCGTCATGGCCTGCCGCGACGTGCCCAAGGCCACGCGTGCGGCGCAAGACCTGGGCATCGCCGCCGAACGCCATGCCGTGATGCCGATCGACCTCGGCTCGCAGGCCAGCGTGCGCGCCTTCGTCGACGCCTTTCGCGCCAGTGGCCGCCCGCTGCACGCGCTGGTCAACAACGCCGCCGTCTACCTGCCGCGGCTGAAGGCGCCGCAGCGTTCGGCCGAGGGCTTTGAGATCAGCGTGGCCACCAACCACTTCGGCCACTTCCTGCTCAGCCGGCTGCTGCTGCCCGATCTGCAGAGGGCCAGCCACCCGGCGCCGCGCCTGGTGACGCTGGGCACCGTGACCGCCAACTCCGAAGAGTTCGGCGGCAAGGTGCCGATCCCGGCGCCGGCCGACCTGGGTGATCTGCAGGGCCTGGCGGCCGGCTTCAAGCCGCCGGTGGCGATGATCGACGGCCGCCCGTTCAAGCCGGGCAAGGCCTACAAGGACAGCAAGCTGTGCAACATGATCAT
>JBBQOR010000034.1:0-10236 GCA_038331055.1 Burkholderiales bacterium | reverse complement strand
AGCTTGGATTGCATCTCGGCGTTCACCGTCTGCAGTTCCTCGTTCATCGACTGCATCTCTTCCTTCGACGTGCTCAGCTCCTCGTTGGCCGACTGCAATTCTTCGTTGGTGCTTTGCAGTTCTTCGTTGGCCGACTGCAGCTCTTCCCTGGAGGCGCGGTTTTCCTCGCGCAGGCTCTGGATCTCGTCCCGGCAATGCTGCACTTCAGCCGCATGGCTGGCTTGCGCTGCGCTGGCAGCCGTTCGCCGGCCGCCGCGCAACGGTGCCGCCACATCACGGAAGACGATCATCACCGTGCCCTGCAGGGCCGCGGGCTCGTGCAGCGGCTGCACGGTGACGTCGACACCCTGCACGCTACCCGCCGCCTCGAGCTGCAGCCCGCGCAGCTGCACCACCGCGTCTGTCGTGACGGCCTGCAGCAAGGCCTGGGCGACTGGCTCGCGCAGGTTCTCGCGCACCATGGCATGGAAGTTCCAGTTGGCCTTGCCGGCGGCGGGCTCCAGGTACTTTCCAGTGCGGCCGCTGATGTAGACGATGTCACCCCCGGCGTTGACCACGACGGCCGGCGGCGCATGCACCTGCAGCAGCACCCGGTCGGCTGCGCCCTGCAATGAATCACCGCCTTCTGTTGTGTTCATTGGAGCGGGCATCGAGGTTTCCTTGATCAGCTTCAAGAGGGGCGGGAACGACTTCAGCAGGAACTCGGGGCCTGCGGCAGACGGCGCATGCCTGCGCAGGTAAAGGCGCAACTTGGGGTCCACCGGCTCGAACAGTTTGCTGAACGAGCCGACCGTCTCCGAACCGCCCAGCAGCAACAGGCCGCCCGGGCGCAAGCTGTAGTGAAACAGCGGCATCAGTTGGCGCTGCAGCGGGGCGTCGAAGTAGATCAGCAGATTGCGGCAGCACAGGATGTCCAGCCGCGTGAAAGGCGGGTCGAGCACGACATCGTGCTGGGCGAAAAGCACCATGTCGCGGATCGGCTTGCCGACCACCAGCGATGCCCCTTGCGGTGTGAAGTGGCGCGCCACGACGTCTGGCGGCATGCTGGCGTCGATCGTGGCCGGGTAACGGCCCGCGCGGGCCGTGGCGATGGCGTCCGGGCTGAGATCAGAGGCAAAGATCTGCAGTCTGCAATCGTGATGCTCGGGCCTGCGCTGTACCGCCTCGGTGAACGCGATGGCCAGGGTGTAGGCCTCTTCGCCGGTCGAGCAACCTGCCACCCAGGCGCGGAACTTCGTCTCGCGCCCGCGGCGCGCCAGCAGCGCAGGCAGGGCGGTATCGAGCATGTATTGCCAGACCGCGGCGTCGCGGAAGAAGCTCGTGACACCGATCAGCAGTTCCTTGAACAGCAGGTCGATCTCTTGCGGGTTCTGCCGCAGATGGCGCACATAACCGGACAACGCGGCCAGCCCGTGGATGGCCATGCGGCGCTCGATGCGGCGGTGCAGTGTGCTGGGTTTGTAGAGCGAGAAGTCGTGCCGCGTTCTCTGCCGCAGCAGGTCGAAGATGCCCTCGATGGTGTCGGCCCGGGTGTCGGCCCGGGTGTCGGTCGGTAGGGCAGCCCCGGGTTCGGCGATCGGCGGCGTGGCACGGCCGTGTCGCGCGATGCAGTCGAGGATGCGCTGGGGCATGTCTGCCGGCGGTGCCACGATGTCGGCGCAGCCCGCGTCGATGGCGCTGCGCGGCATCGAGTCGAACTGTGCCGACGATGGCTCCTGCACGACGGTCAGGCCGCCCACGGCTTTCAGGGCCTGCAGCCCCAGCGTGCCGTCCGACCCCATGCCCGACAGCACCACACCGATGGCCGAGGCACCCTGGTCGCTGGCCAGGGACGAGAACAGCACGTTGACGGGCAATCGCAGGCCGCGCGGTTCGGTGGGCGGCTTCACGTGCAGCATGCCCTGCGCCAGGCTGAGTTCGGCGTTCGGTGGAATCACGTAGACATGGTCTGGCTCGATGCGCATCTGCTCGCCGGCCTCGCGCACAGTCAGCGACGTCACCCGCTGCAGCAACACGGCGAGCATGGCCCTCTGCGTCGGGTCCATGTGCTGGACCACCACGTAGGCCAGGCGGGACCCCGCCGGCACCCGCGCAAAGAACTGCTCGAGCGCCTCCAGGCCGCCAGCCGAGGCGCCGACGCCGACGATGTTCGCCACCACCCCCGGATGGCCCGGCGCGAGGGATGTCGGCGAGGAAGTCACGACACAGTGTGCACCCTGTCAGCCTGCGGCCCGAGGCAAGTCAGGTGCTGGCTTGCCTCGGACTTCGGTGCCCGGAACCTGGCTCAGCAGGCACAAAGGCCATCGACACCCGGCCGCCGCCAGGCAGGGCCGTTGCGATGGCCTGCGCGCTGGCGCCAGCCCGGGACTTCACCGCGCACGATTGCCGGCCCTCGCCCCCGCCCTCGGCCTCGGCCTCGGCCTCGGCCTTGCGCAGCCCGGCAAACAGGCCCCGGACCGCCGACCGGCTTTCAGGTGCCAGCAGGTCCTCGATACGCTGGCCTTCACACTCTTCGGCCTCGCCATTCTTCGCCGCCAGCCAGTCCGTGGCGATGCGGTTGGCGCCAGTCACCAGACCTTCGGCGTCCAGCGTCAGATAGCCGAAAGGTGCCAGCTCGAAGAGGTCGGCGAAGCGCTTCAGGTCTTCTGAGAGTTGGTGGAGGTCCAGTTCGGCCTGCTCGTGCTGCAGGTCCAGCTCGACCTGGTGCACTTGCAACTCATGCAGCAGCTTGAGCGCGTCACCGGCGGTCTCGGGCGTGCTGGCCAGGCGATGCAGCAGTGTGAGCGCCGTCCTGCCCGTGGGGTGCCCCCTCGTGAAGGGTGCGGTGCCCTTCTCGATCCGTTCTTCCGCGTGCTGGCGCAACTTCATGACCATGGGTGCCTCGGGCGTTGGGGTGGCCTTGGATTCTGTCCGAGAGCCTGGGATCAGGGCATCGAGACCTGACCATCCCCGCCGGCCACCAGCGCGGCGCGCTCTGTAAACCGTCAGCTTGAATCCCGCCCGCATTGGCGTCTGTACGAAAGGAAACTGACCGACATGTGTTCGCTGGCGAACAGACCGCGCCGCGGTGTGCGCGCACCGTATCGGGTGGGAGATATTGATGTGCTCCCGCAAGCAATGGAAACAACCACCGAGCCTGATCCCAAGCAAGAAGAGCGGCGATGAAAAACTTCCCGGTGGTCTGCGTCGGTGGCTCCGCTGGCGGCCTGGACGCCTACATTCGTCTGCTCAAGGATCTGCCGGCCGACATGGGCGTGGCGGTGGTGATCGTGAATCACATCACCGTGATGCCGACCCAGCTCCATCAGGTGCTGCCGCGGTTTTCCCGCATGCCGGTCGAGCTCATCACCGAAGACCTGCTGATCCAGCCCGACCGCGTCTACATCATCCCCGCCAACCGGGACCTGCATGTCGATGGCGAAGTGTTTCACCTGGCGCCGATCTCGAAGCTGCGCGGCTGGCCCGACGTGATCACCGTCTTTCTGCGCTCGATGACCCGGTTCTGGGACGGCCCGTTGATCGCCGTGATCGTTTCCGGCTACGACGGCGACGGCGCCGCCGCCCTGTGCGGAATCAGGGAAGTCGGCGGCATCACGATGGCCCAGAAACTGGACACCGCCAGCCAGCCCGACATGCCGCAGAGCGCCATCGACAGCGGCTGCATCGACTTCGTGCTGTCGCCGGAAGACATCGCCAAGGAGATCGTCCGCATCGCTCGTGCCCATGAATCGATGGAAGCAGTCATGCGCCGGGGTCTGGCCACCACCCCGGCCGCCGCATGAGCGCATGGCTTGGCATGAGCCTCGACACCGTTTCACGCGCCGTGCCGCCCCTGAAGGCGTCCACCGGCATCGCCGGCTTCGACGAGATCACCGGCGGCGGGCTGCCGCTGGGCCGCACCACGCTGGCCATCGGCGGCCCGGGTTGCGGCAAGACACTGTTCGCATTGCAGTTCCTGGCCCACGGCGCACAGCAGTGCGGCGAGCCGGGCATCTTCGTTGCCTTCGAAGAAGACTCGAAGCGCCTCATGGCCAATGCGGCCAGCTTCGGCTGGCGCCTCGAGGAATCGCTGGCCGGCGGAACGCTCTTCTTCGTCGATGCCCAGCCCGCGCCCGACCTGGTGGCCGCGGGCGACTTCGATCTCTGCGGGCTGTTCGCCGCGCTGCACGAGAAGGTCGTGCAGATGGGCGCACGCCGCATCGTATTCGACGCGCTGGACATCCCGCTGGCGCTGCTGCCCGACGACGCCGCGCGCCGGCGCGAGGTCTACAGGCTTCATGCGTGGCTGCTGGAGCAGGGCTTGACGGGCCTCGTCAGCCTGCAATCCGACCACGAGGACGCGCCAGTGCCGTTGCGGCGGCCCTACGGCTTCATGGAATTCATGGTCGACTGCGCGGTCGTGCTCACGCACGGCATGGTGGACGGCGTGTCCCAGCGCAGCCTGCGCGTGCAGAAGTACCGCGGCTCGCGCTTCGACGAGAACGAGGCGCCGTTCCTCATCGGTGACCGTGGCTTCGAGGTCGTGGTGGCCTGGGCCATGGGGCGCGCGGAAGGGCCGGTGACGAGCGAACGCGTCTCCAGTGGCATCGAGCGCCTCGACACCATGCTGCACGGCGGCTACTTCCGCGGAGCCAGCATCCTGATCACCGGCTTCTCGGGCACCGCCAAGACGACGCTGTGCGGCGCCTTCGTCGACGCCGCCTGCGAACGCGGCGAGCAGACCCTGTTCGTGACCTTCGACTCCTACGGCAGCGAGGTGCGTCGCAACCTGGCCTCGGTCGGCATCCACCTGGACCGCCACATCGCCGGCGGCACACTGCGCATGGTCTCGGCGCGCGCCATCAGCGGCAGCGCAGAGTCCTACCTGGCCCGCATCCGTACCCTGGCGCGCCAGCACGCGGCATGCTGCGTGGTGGTCGACCCGGTCTCCACCTGGGCCCGCTCGGGCAAGGACCTGAGCGAGCACGGCGTGGCCGAGCGCCTGCTCGACTGGTGCAAGGGCGAGGGCATCACGCTGGTGTGCACCCGACTGCTCGACGAGATGTCGAGCCTCGCGGAGGGCAACGCGCCACTGCAGATCTCCACCATGGTGGACACCTGGTTGCACCTGAGTTATCTGGTCCAGGCCGGCGAGCGCAACCGCGGGCTGGCCATCATCAAGTCGCGCGGCACTGCGCATTCCAACCAGGTGCGCGAACTCGTCCTGAGCGCCGATGGCGTGACGCTGGCCGACGCCTACACCGCTGGCGGCGAGGTGCTGATGGGCACCTTGCGCTGGGAGAAGGAGCGTGCCGAGCGCGCCATGACCGAGGCCGAGGCGGTGCAGCTGCGGCTCAAGCAGGTGAGGCTCGACCTGGAAGAGGCGGAACTCGAGGTGCGCCTGAAGTCGCTGAACGCAGAACTGCTGGCCAAGCAGATCGAGAAGTCGGTGCTGCACCGTGCCACCGAACGCCGCGAAGCCGATCTCGCACACGGCCGCGCCGAGATGGGGCAGGTGCGCGGCGCGGACAACGAGCCGATCGACACGGATCCGAAGCGGTCATGAGCGCTTCAGGTCTCCACCGCTTCAGGCTCTATGTGGCGGGCACGGCCGTGAATTCGACGCAGGCGCTGGGCAACCTCACCGCACTGTGCGAGTCCCGCCTGCCGGACCGGCACACGATCGAGGTGGTGGATGTGTTCGCCGACCCGCGCCGCGCGCTGGCCGACGGCATCTTCATGACGCCCGCGCTGATCAGGCTCGAGCCGACGCCCGAGCGCACGATCGTGGGCAACCTCAGCCGCACGCAGCAGGTGCTGGCTGTTCTGGGGTTGACGGACGCAGCCCCATGACGGTGGGCGATGCCGGGTCGCAGGGCGACAGCGGCGCAGAAATCAGTGCGTTGATCGACACCCTGCACCGCACCAGCGCCCGCCTGGAGGCGCTGACGGCGGGCGAAGTGGACGCGGTGACCGACCGCAGCGGGGTCGCGCTGATGCTGCCATCGTCGCAGGCGCGCTGGCGTGCGGACCAGGCGGCACACCAGGCGGCGATTCTCGATGCGCTGCCCGCACACATCGCCTTGCTCGACCCCCAGGGCGTCATCATCGCGGTCAACGCGGCCTGGCGCCGGTTCGGCGAAGAGAACGGCGCGCCCGGCGTCGCGCTCGGCAGCACCGGCCCGATCGGCGTGGGCATGAACTATCTCGACATCTGTGACCGTGCGATCGGTGCACACGCCGGCGAGGCGGCCAGCGCGGCCGCCGGCATCCGCGCGGTCATGCGCGGCGAACAATCGGTCTTCGAGCTCGGGTACCTCTGCGACTTGCCGGGGGAACAGCGCAGCTTCACCTTGATGGTCTCGCCCACCACCGGCCTGCACCGGTACGGTGCCGTGGTGCTGCACATGAACGTCACCGAGCGGCAGCGTGCCGAAGAAGCCATCCACAGCACGACCGCGCGCCTGATCGAGGCCAACGCCGAGCTGATCGATCACCGCCTGCACCTGGAACGGCTGGTCGGCGAGCGCACCCGCGAGCTCGTCATCGCCACGCGCGCCGCCGAGGCCGCGAACCTGGCCAAGAGCAGCTTTCTGGCCAACATGAGCCACGAGATCCGCACGCCCATGAACGCGATCATCGGCATGACCTACCTGCTGCGCGCCGATGGCGTCTCGGCGGCGCAGGGACTTCGGCTGGAGAAGATCGACGCGGCCGGGCGGCATCTGCTGGCGCTCATCAACGATGTGCTCGACCTCTCGAAGATCGAGGCAGGCCACCTGCAACTGGCAGCCAGCCCGCTGCGGCTGATGTCGCTCATCGACGGCGTGGTGTCGCTGATCGCCGGCCAGGCGCGCGACAAGGGTCTCGGCATCGAGGTGCAGGTGACCTGCACGACGCCGTGGTTCCACGGCGACGCGACGCGGCTGCAGCAGGCGATGCTGAACCTGGCCAGCAACGCGGTGAAGTTCAGCGAGCGCGGCCGCATCGTGCTGCGCGCCGTCGTGATGGACGAGAACGCGGCCGGGCAACTCGTGCGCTTCGAAGTGCAGGACACCGGCATCGGCATTGCGGCGGATGTTCTGCCGCGGCTGTTCCAACCGTTCGAGCAGGCCGATGCCACCACCGTGCGGCAGCACGGCGGCACCGGCCTGGGCCTGGCCATCACGCGCCGCCTGGCCGGGCTGATGGGCGGCGAAGCCCAGGCCACGAGCGCCCCCGGCGCCGGCAGCACCTTCTGGTTCACCGCCCGGCTCAAGCCCGGGCTCGGACGCATGCCCAGCCTGGACACCGACCCCGGGCTGGACGCACGGCGGCGGCTGCTCCAGCGCCACGGCGGCGACCGCCTGTTGCTGGTCGAGGACAACGAAGTCAACCGTGAAGTGGCGCTCGAACTGCTGCAGGCGGTTGACCTGGCCGCCGACGTCGCCACCGACGGCCTGCAGGCGCTGGCCATGGTCAGCGCGCATGACTACGACCTGGTGCTGATGGACGTCCACATGCCGCACATGGACGGGCTGGACGCCACCCGCGCCATCCGTGCGCTGCCAGGCTGGCAGGGCCGACCCATCGTCGCGATGACGGCAAATGCTTTTGGCGACGATCTCCGGCGCTGCGAAGCGGCGGGGATGAACCACGTCGTCACCAAGCCGGTGGACCCGGCCGCGCTGTATGCCGCGCTTGCCAAGTGGCTGCCGCCGCAGCAGGTCGGCGCGGGCGCCGCGCCGCTGCCGCCGCAAGGCGCCCCGGCGGACCACCCGACCCTGCCGGAGCTGCCCGGCATCGACACGCGGCAGGGGCTGGCCTGTTGCGGTGGCCATATCGCGGTCTACCTGAAGGTGCTGCGGCTGTTCCGCGACGGCGCGGTGCGCACTTTGCCGGCCGACTTCCACGCCGCGCACATGTGCGGGGACTGGGTGCTGGCGACCCGCCTGGCGCACACCACCCGGGGTGCATCGGCATCGATCGGCGCTGCCGACCTGGCCGCGCTGACCGGACGCCTGGAGCAGGCCGCGGCAATCTGCGAGACCGGCGCGATGAAGGCGCTCGAGCAGGCGCTGGAGGACGAACTGGGCCGGGTGCTGGCCGGACTGGCCGGGCTGGGCGACGCGCGCAGCCCGGGCGGCCCGGTCGACAACTCGATCGCTGTGCAGCGCCCATGAGCACATCGCCAGGCCGGCTGCGCTGGCGGTCGGGTGCCAGGCGCTGGGCTTGCGTTGCCTTGCGCGCAGACAGCCGGCCGTCTGCTGCAGCCCGCACGCCGAGCTGGCCGCCGAGGCAGCAGAAGCGACCGCACATGCGCGATCCATCGGCCTCGACATGAACCGCTCCGAGCGAGCCGTCTGAGCGGAATCTTCATGCCCTACAAAGCCTGGAGCGCGAGATCGAGCACGGCAAGGCCTTCTGGTCGAAGAGATCGCGGCACGGGAAACCGGCCGCGCTAACTCAGGACGAGAGTGTTCCGCCCCGGCGCTGGCGCGCGAGCCGCGCCGCCTGCCAGCCGGCCAGCGACACGTCCCGCACAGATTGCGCATGGCGGCGCAGAGCGTCGGTGGGTGCCGGCGGGGTGCCTTGTGCGGCCAGCCACTGCAGCGCCGCATCGTCAGTCTGCGCCGTGGCCTGCGAGGCCTGCAGGCAGCGCTGCGATTCGTCCTCGGCCTCAGCTGACGCAGCGGTGGCTGTGGCCGGGCCTTCAAGGCCCAGCAGTGACCGCACGGCGCCGGCGATGTCAGCGGCATGCACCGGCGCCGGCCGCTTGCCCGGCGCGACGCCCGGGCCGCTGAGCACCAGCCCGCCGTCAGCGCCTCGGTCAGCGCCGCGGTCAGCGGCACCATCGCTCACCAGCAGCAGGTGTGCGTGCGGGCTGATCAGCTCGAGATAGCGGCCGATCATCATGTCGAGGAAGCCTTGCCACGGGGCTTCGGCATCTTCGTCGCTGACACCCAGCGCGGTGGCCTCGCGGCGCCACTGGCGCAGCCCGTCCAGGCGCAGCATCAGCAGCCGCCAGTCGGCCATCGCAGCCCAGTGCACGCCCAGGTTGTGCACGCTCGACCAGCCTGCCAGCAAATCGGCCGCGGATGCCCGAAGCGCCACCTGCGTGGCCTCGTCGAAGCCACCGATCAGCGGCTGCAACCCCTCGGGTCTGGCGTCGAAGGGATGCATGCGTGCCGCGCGCACCAGCGCGCGCTCGGCCGGCGGCGCGACACTGCCCGGCGCCAGCGGCCAGCAGCGGTGCGATCCCGGCCCGGCGAGCGCGAAGCCATCCGCCACCAGCGCGCTGCCCGCCGGCGCATGCGCGGGCAGCGTGGTGCCCAGGCTGGCGGGCCAGCCGACCACGCGCGCCACCTGGCCAGCGCGCCACGCCTGTTGCCAGAGCGGCGGGCAGCGCAGGTCAGCCGCGCCGACCGGCTCGACCAGCAGCCCGCAAGGCCGCAGCGCGTGGCTGCTGCTGATGCCGTGGCGGTCGGCGGTGACGCCGGTGGCCAGCGTTGCCCAACGCGCGGCCGGTGCGGAAGGGGGCGGCCAGCGCACGGCCGCCTGCAGTCCGCCGGCCAGCAGCGTGGCGGTCCACAGCAACCGGCCCTCGTCGGCGCCGCGCAGCCAATGCGCCAGGTCCAGGCCGTCGACGGCCAGGATCAGCACCCGCGCGCCGGGTGCGGTCGGGGCGGCCTCGGTCATGCGGGGGCCGGCAGGTCGAGCGCCCAGCCGCGCTTGACGGCTTCGAGCACGGCGCCCACGCGCCGCGCCACGCGGTGCGTGGCCAGCATGTGGTCGTTGCAGTGAAAGCGCGCGCGGTCGAAGCCGCTCTCCAGCCCGCGCTGCATGAAGGCTTCGAGCAGCACCGTCGCCGCCCAGCCGCTGCGGTAGGCCGGGTCGCTGGCCCAGAAGCGCAGTTCGCACGCATCGCCTGCCGGCACGCCCAGCAGGTAGCCGGCCAGCTGCCGGCCGTCCCACAGGCCCGACGACAGGGCGGCCGCGCGCGGATCGGCCAGCATCTGGGCCAGCAGGGTCTCGGCGCCCGCCCGCGTGGCGCCGAACTCGCGGCAGTGCAGCGCGATCACCGGTGCGCGCGGCAGCTCGGCCAGCGGCAGCAGGTTGAAACCCGGCGGCACTCGCTCGCGCTCGCGCAGCCGCGCTGCCCGGCGGGCGAACAGCGGCACGCTGGTGGTGCCCAGCCCCATGTAGTGGTGCAGCGTGTAGCCCACGCGGAATCCCAGCGCCTGCATGAAGAGGCTGGCCGGCCCGTCCTCGACCGCC
>JBBQOR010000033.1:0-10383 GCA_038331055.1 Burkholderiales bacterium | reverse complement strand
GCCTTCTTGCCGGCCTTGACCTTGGGGTTGGTGAGCTCCTCGATTTCCTCCAGCACCCGCTGCGCGCTGGCCTGCGGCGGCAGCTCGGTCACCACCAACTGCCACTGGCCGCGCGCCAGGTCTTCGACGATCCAGCGGGCGCGCACCTTCAGGCTGCCGCGGCCATTGGCATAGGCCTCGCGGATGTCGGCCGCCGGGCTGATGATCTGCCCGCCGCCGGGGAAGTCGGGCGCCGGCAGCAACGCATGCAGTTCGTCGTCGCTGAGCCGCTCGTTCTTCAGCAACGCGACCGCAGCGGCCGCCACTTCGCGCAGGTTGTGGCTGGGGATCTCGGTCGCCAGGCCCACCGCGATGCCACTGGCGCCGTTGAGCAGCACGAAGGGCAGCCGCGCCGGCAGCAGGCGCGGCTCTTCGGTGCTGCCGTCGTAGTTGGGCTGGAAGTCGACCGTGCCTTCGTCGAGTTCGTCCAGCATCAGCCGCGCGATCGGCGACAGCCGCGACTCGGTGTAGCGCATGGCCGCGGCGCCGTCACCGTCGCGACTGCCGAAGTTGCCCTGGCCGTCGACCAGCGGGTAGCGCTGCGCGAAGCCCTGTGCCATGCGCACCAGCGCGTCGTACGCGGCCTGGTCGCTGTGCGGATGAAAGCGCCCCAGCACATCGCCGACCACGCGCGCGCTCTTCACCGGCCTGGCGCCCGAGGAGGCCGTGGTGCCGCTGAACGACAGCCCCATGCGGTGCATCGAGTACAGGATGCGCCGCTGCACCGGCTTGTTGCCGTCGCAGACATCGGGCAGCGCGCGGCCCTTGACCACCGACAGTGCGTACTCCAGGTAGGCGCGCTCGGCGTAGTCGCCCAGCGCAAGGGCATCGGTCGGCTCGGCCGGGGCGGGAGAGAAAAGGTCTGGGGTCATGGGGTCCGTGTCATGCGGCAGGCTCAGTCCGCCATCAGTTCCTTCAGCAGCGGATGCGGGAAGCGCCGCTGCGCCGTCACGGCGTAGAACGATTCGCTGATCTGCGGGATCGAGCAGCGCTCGACCAATGTGCCGGCCAGCAGTTCGTCGGCCACCACCACCGGCGGCACCAGGGCGAGCGCGCCCGTTTCGCGCGCCAGCAGGCGCAGCATCGCCATGTCGTCCACCTCGGCCAGGATGACCGGGCGCACGCCGGCTTGCTCGAGCAGCACGTCGAACGCATGCCGCACGGCGCTGCCTTCGCCCGGCAGCAACAGCGGCTGGCCGGCCAGCCCCTGCGGGAAGGCCAACGGCACGGCGGCGCGCCCACGCGGCTTGCGCGAGACCAGGCTCACCGGCTGCTGCGCCACCAGTCGGCTGGTCCAGCCGCTGGCGCGGTCGCGCGGCACGGTTTCGTTGGTCAGCACCACGTCCAGCGTGTGCGCCGACAACTGCAGCAGCAGCTCGCGCATGCGGCCCGAGTGCAGGCGGATCTGCACGTCACCGCGCGCCAGCAGCGGGCGCAACCAGGCCAGCTGGAAGTTGCGCGAGAGCGTGGCCGCCGAGCCCACGCGCAGCAGCGGCGCACGCATGGCCGGCTGGCCCTGCAGCGTGTTCACCAGCTCTTCGCCGGTCTCGAAGATGGTGTCGGCATGGTCCAGCGCGATGCGCCCGGCTTCGGTCAGCTGCAAGCTGCGGCCGCGGCGCTCGAACAGCGCGTGGCCCAGGCGGTCCTCGAGCTGGCGCAACTGCACCGACAGCGCCGACGGCGAGACATGCAGCCGCGCCGCCGCGCGCGTCAGGTTCTGCTCGTGCGCGATGGTCCAGAAATAGCGCAGGTGGTGATAGTTCAGCGCGGCCATGGCCGCAGTTTAGTTTTCACCGGCCCGGCTGATACCCGACAGACACCCGGCTGCGGCCCCGGAGCCCGCCACTGCCGTCGGCGGCAAGCCCGTCAGCGGATCATCTCGCAGGACTTGCGCTGCCCCGGGGTGGGGTCGCCGCCGAAGCGCTCGTTGTTGCAGGTGACGCTGCCGCGCACGTCGCGGTAGGCGTAACGGCCGTCGGCGCCGTAACGCACCTGCGCGCGGCCGCCGACGTTGCACTGGCCGCCTTCGGCCGCGCAGCGCGTCCAGCCCACGTCGCCGCCGCCCCAGCCGTTGTCGAAAGGCCCGCTGCTGCCGGTCACGCGCACCTCGCAGCGCTTGATCTGGCCGAAGGCCGGGTCGCCGAAGGCATTCACATCGCAGTTGATGGCATCCGAGACACTGCGCGTCGTGAAGCGCTGCCCGTCGCCGAAGCGAACCTGCGCTTCACCGCGCACGCGGCAGACGGCACCTTCGTCGGCGCAGTAGGCCCATCCGCTGCCCTGCGGGCGGTTTGCGGCGCGGCGGTCGTCTTCCAGCACCTCGCAACGCTTGGGCTGTTCCGGGGCCGGGTCACCGAACCGTTCATTGGCGCAGGCCACGCGGCCATTGACGCGCTGGCTGAACCAGCGGCCACTGCTGCCGTAGCGCACGATGGCCTGGCCGTCGACGCGGCAGACCTGGCCCTCTGCGGCGCAGTAGCGCCAGGCGCCGCGCTCGTCCTTGTCGCGGGCGTGAGCGCTGGGCAGGGCCAGCACGGACAGCGTCAGCACACCCGCCAGCAGGGATGCAAAGGCACAGCACAGCGCGGAGATCTTCACGTCGGGGGCTCCTTGACCAGCACGGGATGGTGGAGACACCCTAACGCAGCAGGCCGCGGGTGCGACGACAAGCGAGCGTTGCGGGACGGTCCGCCACCAGATCAGGCGCGAGTGCGCAAGTGCGCCTCGCATTCAAGATGGCGGCGCTCCCAGGGCGTGATTGAAGGCAGGTTGTGCAAATCAATCTCGACGACTTGGACGGGGCCCAGGTCGAAAAGAAAGGTCGGGAGGGCGCGGCCCGGCAACGGGCTCGCGACGCGGACCCGTCGCGGCCGGCAGCAAGCTGCGAATTTCGCCGTTCGCGTAACGAAAACGGCGGTTACCGTTACGGTGAGCGCCGCGCGTCGCTCGCTACGCGCCGGCTTAACGCGAGGAGGGCCAGCGCCCCTAATACGAGGACGTGAGTTGCGGGTGAATGCACCACGGACGGTCCCAAGACGGTGATGGTCGACTTCAAAGCGGCATTTTCCAGCAGAGCGAGAGCGACCGGATCAGGGTCGAAATTGAACTCGCCCCAGATAAGAACGTCCGTTAAAAACGGGCCAGGCGCAAGGATGTCGAACACCAGGCTGAAGAGTAAGTTCGTTGTCGGGATGGAGTTGACGCTGACCACATCCAGAGCCGGGTCCACGGAAGTGTTCGCGGTGTAGGTCGGCGCCGGCGTCACCAAGCCAAGTAGGGTGCGGTCATACCTGACCAGCAGATCCGCACCAAAGAAGCCGGGCGCACCGAAAACGTAGACCGAAATCTGGCCCGCCGGTGTGGCGAACGGAACCTGCACGGGCGCTGTCGTCGGCATCGCTTGAGCAAGTGGGGACCAGAGCCCAACAAACGCCAGCGCAGCGACCAATAGTTGTATCCACTTCGTCAATCCGTGCATTGCAATTTCCTCACTCAACTGCGCGTGTTTAGGACCGCACCAAGCGCAATGCGCTGATGACGACTGCTAGTCGCAGAGTATCGACGCCCGACTCCGCCCGCCACCAGCCCCCCTGTTCGCGGGGTTGTCGAGGCCAGCGCTGTTCTGCGGCGGCGTCGAGACAGCCGATCCTCCTGCGTCGTCAGCCCCTTCGGCAGCCATCGGGCCTTGTTGTGCACATCGGGTTTCCCCGGCCACTCACCCACGGGGGGTGTTTGTGCAACCAGCGACCTGTCCGCAGGCGTAAATCGGCCATGAAGCGCGGCCACGCCAGCCCCGCAGCCGGTTGCAACCAGGCATGGTCCATAGGTAACGCGGTGTGTCGACCAAGCCCGCGGCAGCCATGCCGAACCCGGAACGAATGTCAAGCCATGCCGGCGCGTCATCCAGCCCGGCGCAGGTGCAACCGGGCACCTGCTGTGGTCCACTTGAAAGCGAACGTCACGTGCCTCGATTGGCCGGACGACGACGCCTGGGCGCGACACAGCAGCACGGGGCGACACAAGAATACTCGGAGGTTTGGTTGATGAGCACATCCCGTCGTCTGCAGCAAGGCCGCGTCACGGCCACCAGCGAAGCCTCCACCCCCAAAACCCACACCGCTGTCCGAGCCGCCGCGCCCGCGCTGCGCACGTTGTCGCAGCGCGTACGCCAGGCCTTCAGCGCGCTGGTGCCGCGCCCGGCCATCGCCCCCAAGGCGGTGCGCTTCGAGTCGCTGGAGCCGCGCCTGCTGCTCTCGGGTGACCCGGTCTTCGCCACGCTGGCGGCCAACGGCGCGCTGACGCTGAACCTCACCGACGCCAGCGAGACGGTGGTCATCGACCAGCTCTCCAGCAGCGCGAACGGCGCCATCATCAGCGTGAAGATCGGCGCCTTCGTGGCGCAAAACTTCGGCACCACCAACGCCGGCGTGCTGTCCATCGTCGGCGACGGCAAGCTGGGCAACGATGTCTTCACGCTCAAGTCCAACGTCGCCGTGCCGGTGACGCTGCAAGGCGGCGGCGGTGGCGATGTCTTCACGGTGGAAGCCGGCGTCGGCGCGCCGGTCTCGCTGTCAGGCGGCGCCGGCAACGACATCTTCAACGTGCAGGCCGGCGTCGCCGCGCCGATGTCGCTGGACGGCGGCATCGACGACGATGTCTTCAATGTCGGGGCCAGCGTCGCGGCGCCCGTCACGGTGCTGGGCGGCGGCGGCAACGACAACCTGATCGACCTGACCACCAACAGCACCTGGGACATCACCGGCGCCAACGCCGGCTCCAGTGCCAGCCAGATCGTCTTCAGCGGCATCCAGTCGCTGACCGGCGGCACCGGCGAGGACACCTTCTTCATCCGCGACGGCGGCACGCTCAGCGGCACGCTCAGCGGCGGCGCAGGCGCCGACGCGCTGTACGGCCCGGACGCGCTCAACGTCTTTCAACTGAATGGCAGCAACGCCGGCGCGCTGGTGGGGCTTGTCAGCTTCACCAACGTCGAGAACCTCTTCGGCGGCGTGCTCGCCGACCGGTTCGTGATGCTCGCCGGCGGCTCGCTCGCCGGCTTGATGGACGGCGGCCTGAACGACACGGCCGCGCCGGCGGTCGACACGCTCGATCTGTCCAGCCTGACCGGCCCGGTGGAGCTGAACCTGTCGACCCTCAGCGGCGCAGGCATCGCCGCGTTCGCCGGCATCGACCTGCTGACCGGCTCGGCCAGCGCCAACGACACCCTGGCAGGCCCCGGCGAAGCCGGTGGCGTGATGAGCTGGACCATCGACGGCGCCAATGCCGGCAAGGTGACCGACTTCCGCTTCCAGGGCTTCGAGAACCTGCGCGGCCTCGGCAGCGTCAGCGACACCTTCAGCTTCAGCGCTCTCGGCTCGCTCACCGGCATAGCCGATGGCGGCGTCGGCGTGGGCACCAGCGACGGCTTCGAGGTTACCGGCGGGGCGACGCCGATCAGCTACCTGCCTGCGGTCGCCAACGAGAGCGGCACCGCCGTTGTCGGCGGCAAGACCATCCGCTACGCCGGCATGGACAGCTACTCACCGCTGTCCGGCAGCGATGCCGAACGCGTCATCCGCGGCTCGTCTTCGTCCGAAACCATCGTGCTGGAAGACGCCAGCACCGGCAGCACCGGCCAGATGAAGGTCACCTTCGTCAACCGCAGCTACTTCAGTGCCGGCGGCGCGCTGCCCAACAGCTTCACCTTCAACAACCCCAGCACGTCGCTGACGATCATTGCCGGCGGCGGGGCCGACCGCATCACCGTCAACTCGGTCGACACCGCGTTCAACGCCAGCCTGCTGATCTACGGCGCCGAGCCGGGCAAGCCGCCGCTGGCTCCAGCGATCCAGCTCGACACCGTCACTTTCGCCGGCAACACCTTCACGCGCGGCGGCTACCTGGAAGTGTTCGCCGACAACATCAACGTCGGCGCCAACGTCACACTGTCGACGCTCGCCGACGAAAACAACCTGGCCAGCGGCAACGACATCGTCTTCCGCGCCCGGCGCGTCACCACGCCGGACTTCGAGAACCTGGCGCCGCTGGCGTACTTCGGCAAGAAGGTGGGCATCGACATCGGCGACAACGCCACCGTCAAGGCCACCAACATCTACCTGATCGCGCAGGCCGAAGACCGTCCTCTCGCCACCAGCCTGGGCCTGAACACGCTGCAGCAGCAGTTCTTCGGGCTGGACTCGGCCCTCAGCCTGCTCAGCCATCTGGTCTCGCTGCCGGCCAAGGTGCTGGTGAAGGCATCCGAAGCCAAGGTCGATATCGGCACCAACGCGCGCATCCTGGCCGACGACACCATCGGCATCTACGCCACCGCGGTCTCCAAAGCCACCGGCTCGGCGTCCAGCCAGCTGGTCAGCATCGGCTACGCGCAGTCCGACGCCACCGCCACCATCAACGTCAAGGCGGGCGCGCTGATCCAGGGCGGCGGCGCCGTCAACCTCACCAGCAGCGGCTCGGCCACGGCCGCCATCAGCGCCGACACCTCGCGCGAAGCGCAAGGCAATGTGCCGGGCCAGCGCAGTGCGGGCGTGGCCGCCTCGGTGGCGGTGTCCAACGCGCGCCTGACCTCCACCGCCACGGTGGCCGACACGGCGAAGGTCCATGCCGGGCGCACGCTGAACATCCGCGCGCTGGGCGAGATCAAGTCCGAGGCCGTAGCCGGCTCGACGCTCTACGCCGACGGCACCGCTGCGATCGCTCTGAGCCTGCAGTTCAGCAACGCGAACGTGATCACCACAGTGGCCGGCGACGCTCAGGCCGACATGAAGACCGAAGGCGGCGAGGTCGTCAAGTTCGAATTCGAACCCACCACCACCGACCCGGGCCGCCGCGGCTATGTCGACTACCTCAAAAACCGCATCCTCGCCTTCGACCGCGACAACAACGACACCAACTGGGTGGTCGTCACCGAAGACACGGCCGACTATTCGCCGCGCCGCGGCACCAGCATCGGCGGCCTGGTCGCCGGGCAGACCTACTACATCATTCGCCAGGTCGATCGTGACAGCGACGATCCGGCCACGGCCAACATCGACGAGAGCAAGCTCGCCTGGATCAAGCTGGCGCGGACCGAGCAGAACGCGATCGACGGCATTGGCATCGACCTCACGCCCACCGGCCTTCTGGGCGCCGGCGTCACCACCAACATCCGCAGCTTCAGCGGCGCCGACATCGGCGGCCTGTCGGGCGACGAGATCACCTTCGCCGGCCCGGGCAACACGATCGAGATCGGCCAGGCGGTGATCTACCGCGAACCTGGACGCACCGAGTACGACACGGTGGTCGAGGCTACCGTGGGCGGCGTCACCGGCAATTACTGGAAGAGCCCGAACGCGGCCATCAACAACCAGCCCTACGTGCCGCTGATCCCCGGCCTCGATCACAACGGCCTGTACTACGTGAACGCGCCGCGCGACCAGTTCAACCAGCTGGGCGACAACCGGCTGGTGAGTTCGCAGACCATCACGCTGGGCGCACTCGAGAACGAGACACGCGGCGGCATCGCGCGTTCACGGCTTGGCCTGAACACGCTGACCGATGCGCAGAAGACGGCGCTGCGCAACACCACGGGCTTCACGCTGACGGTCGAGCACATCCTGGACTCGACCTTCCTCACCTTCGGCATCGGCTCCAAGCTCAAGGCCGAGACGACCTCCGGCGCCACCGCCGGGCTGGCCAACGACGAGAGCCAGGGCCCGCCGCCGGCGGGCCAGCAGGCGAAGAAGAAGGACGGCAGCTTCAATTACAAGTCCTCGCCCTTCGACAACCTCTTCAACGCCTCGTCGGCCAAGTACAACACCAACCTGAAGGCGCAGCAGGACGGGGGCGGCAAGGCCTCGCTGCAGGTCGGCGGTGCAGTCGCCTTCAGCTGGAACGACCATGAAACCAAGACCCTGATCAAGGGCACGGCCGACCTCAATTCGGCCGACGACATGGAGCTCACCAGCGACATCACGCACAAGCTGAAGATCACGGCCGAGAGCAACACCGAGAAGCAGGAAGGCAAGCCCGACAAGGCCGACCCGAAGAAGAAGGCCACCAACAGCGCGGCCGACAACAGCATCAGCGCCGCGGTGGTGATCGGTGTCACCACCAACGAGGCGCGCGCCATTCTGGAAAGCGGCGCCGAGCTCGACTCGATGCGCGCGCTGCGCCTGCTGTCGGGCGTCAACTACCCCTTCCTGACACGGCCCGACGAGTTCGCACCCGCCAGCGTCGGCGAGCTGCAGGACCAGATCAACAAAGAGGGCATCAACGGCGTCAGCAAGTACCTCGACGGCACGGCCGGGCTGACCGGGCTGCTCAACACCTGGTCGCGCGCCACCACCTCGGCCGAGAACGTCGGCATCGCGGGCATGGTCAACGTGCTGGTCTTCAACAACGTCGCCGAGTCGATCGTCAACAGCAACGTGAAGATCAACCAGGACCCGTTCTACAGGCCGAGCCCGGCGTTCTACGCCACCGGCGCGGACCCGGCGGACAACGACGGCCGCATCAATTTCACGCAGACCGGCTGGACCAACACCGGCAGCCACAGCAGCAACGCCAACAACGTGGATGAACACGTGGTCTCGATCGAGGCCACGAACACGATGCAGTTCATCAACATGACCGGCGTGTTCGGCTTCGCCCTGCCCAGCCTGGACCTGAGCACCTCGTCGCTGCCTGCGTTCGAGGGTGGCAGCCTGGGCGGCGGCGCCAGCGGCGGCAAGGGCGGCATCGGCGGCGCGATCTTCGTCAAGCTGATCGACAACACCACGCGCGCCATCGTCGAGGACGGCGTGCTGCTGTACAGCGGCAGCCAGTCGGGCCTAAACATCAAGGCCGAAGAGGCCATCGTGGCGCTGGACTTCGGCCAGGCCGGCTCCAGCGCGGGCACCTTCGCCATCGGCGGCACGTTCATGTACGCGCAGCAGAACAGCGACATCCTGGCCCACCTGGACCAGGGCAGCGTGATCACCGGCGGGCGCGTGGACGTCTACGCCGGCAGCCTGGAGACCCAGGTCAGCTACGCCGGCGGCGTGGCCAAGGCCAAGAGCATCGGCGCCGGCATCGGCGTGGTCATCAACGACACCAACCGCAAGACGCGGGCGATCATCGGCGGCCTCGACGACGTGCAGGGCAGCGGTGCGCTCGGCCGCTCGACGATCAACGTCAACGGCTCGGTGACGGCGCGCGCCGGCGTGGCCGGCGGCAGCTATGCCTTTGCCGTGGCCGGTGCCATCGCCAACACCACCGCCGACAAGCCCAAGCAGAACCAGGGCAGCAAGGGCGGCGGTGCGCAGGGCCAGCTCGGCGGCCTGAGCAGTGTGACCAGTGCGCTGCCCAGCGTGGGCAGCGGCAACGCGGCGCCTTCGACCAGCCAGGCGCAGAAAGACCAGCAGTCCAGCACCGGCATCGGCATCGCCGCGGCCGCCGGCGTGACGCTGGTCAGCGACATCACGCGCGCTTCGATCTCCGACGTCAACCTGACCGCCGATGCGGTCACCGTCAAGGCCGACAACCGCAACCAGATCATCTCCGCCAGCGGCGGCCTGGCGATGGCCAGGACGACCAGCGGCGGCACCGGCGTCGGCCTGGCCGGCGCGCTCAGCTACAACGAGATCACCGCCGACACCGACGCCTTCGTGCGCGACAGCAACATCACGCTGCGCCCGGTGGACCTGCTCAACGATGCGAAGGTCTTCACCACCGACCGCCGCTTCAGCGTCACCGCCAACAACCGCTCCGACATCTTCTCGCTCGCCGCCGGCCTCTCCGGCGCGTTCGCTTTCGGCCAGAACAGCGGCGGTGGCGGCGGCGGCAGCAGCGGCTCGACGACCACGGTCTCGGTGGCCGGCTCGGTGAGCCTGAACAACATCAGCGCCAACACGCGCGCGCGCTTGCTGGACGGCACCGTCAACCTCACTTTCGGCACCGGCCAGCGCAGCGATGCCTGGGTGACGTCCAGCAACGACGCCGACATCTTTGCGATCGCCGGCAGCCTGTCGATCTCGGTCGCCAGCGGCCAGCAGGGCGCCACCGCCATCTCGGCCGGTGTGGCCATCGCCATCAACACGGTCGCCGGCAATACGAACGCACTGGTCGAGCGCAGCACGATGACCTGGGGCGCGGGCATGCCCGGCAACCTGACGGTCAGCGCGAGCAGCAGCCCCAGCATCCAGGCGTATACGGTGTCGGGCGCGCTCAGCGCGGCGATGTCCTCCGCCGGCGGCAGCGGCATCGCCGCAACCCTGGCCGGCTCGGGCTCGGTCAACAGCATCACCGGCGACGTCAGCGCCATCCTGCGCGACAGCAGCTTCGCGCTGGACGGCGCGCTGTCGCTCA
>JBBQOR010000032.1:0-10507 GCA_038331055.1 Burkholderiales bacterium | reverse complement strand
CGCCGCCGCGACACCCCCTACGGCGAGCGTGAGCGCGATTTCCAGGCCTATCGGCGCGGCCGCTACGTCGAGTTCAACCTGGTGTTCGACCGCGGTACGCTGTTCGGGCTGCAGTCGGGCGGGCGCACCGAGAGCATCCTGATGTCGATGCCGCCGCTGGTGAAGTGGCGCTACGACTGGCGGCCCGAGCCCGGCACGCCCGAGGCCCGGCTGTACAGCGACTTCCTGCGCGCGCGCGACTGGGCACCCACCTCTTGAGCGTTGCGCGCATCGGTCTGTTCGGCGGCACCTTCGATCCGCCGCACAACGCCCATCTGGCCCTGGCGACCATGGCGATGCAGAGCCTGCGGCTGGACGAACTGCTGTGGGTGCCTACCGGCGAGCCGTGGCAGAAGCAGACGCGCCGCGTCACACCCGCGGCGCAGCGCGAGGCGATGGTGCGCCTGGCCATCGAAGGCGAGCCGCGCTTCGTGCTCGAGCGCTGCGAGATCGAGCGCAGCGGCCCGAGCTACACACTGGACACCGTGCGCGCGTTGCAGGCCGCGCGGCCCGAGGCGCGCTGGTTCCTGATCATCGGCGAAGACCAGTACGCCGGCCTGCACACCTGGCACGACTGGCGCGAACTGCTGCAACGCGTGGTGCTGGCGGTGGCGGCGCGGCCGGGGCCGCTGGCACGGCCCGACCCCGAGGTGCTGCGCCAGCCGCACCGCGTGGTACCGCTGCCGATGCAGGACGTCTCGGCCACCGACATCCGCCGCCGTGCGGCCGTCGGCGAGCCTTTCCATCATCTGGTGCCGCCGCAGGTGGCACGCTATATTGACCAGCACGCCCTTTACCGGGCGGCACCCGGGAGCTGAATGGACATCCGAAAGCTGCAGCGCGCCATCGTCGATGGACTGGAAGACGTGAAGGCCCAGCACATCGTGGTCTTCAACACCGAGGCGATGTCGCCGCTGTTCGAGCGCGTGATCATCGCCTCGGGCACCAGCAACCGCCAGACCAAGGCGCTGGCCGCCAGCGTGCGCGAGACCGTCAAGGCCCGCGGCATGCAGGTGCTGGCGACCGAGGGCGAGGACAACGGCGAGTGGATCATCGTCGACTGCGGCGCCGCGGTGGCGCACATCATGCAGCCCGCCATCCGCGACTACTACCACTTGGAAGAGATCTGGGGTGGCAAGTCGGTGCGCATGAAGGTGGGCTCAGTGGACACGCGTTTGGTCAAGGCCAGCGAGCCCGAAGCCGCGCCGTCGCGCAGGCCGGTGGCGAAGCAGGAAGTGAACAGCCCGGCGGCCAGGCCGGCGCCGGCGCGCAAGGCGCCGGCAAAGCAGGCGGCGGCGCGCAAGGCGCCCGCAAAGCGTCTACCGGCCAAGCAGGCGGCGGCCAAGAAGGTGGCCAACCGCAGCGCGGCCTTCAAGCGCGTGGTGGTCAAGGGGGCTGGTTCGCGCCCCCGTCCTGCCGCAAAGAAGGCCGGCGCGCGCTGAGCCCATGAAGCTGCTGGTGGTGGCGGTCGGCCAGCGCCAGCCGGCCTGGGCCGACGCGGCCTGGGACGACTTCGCCAAGCGCTTCCCGCCGGAGATGCGGCTGGAGTTGCGCGTCGTCAAGGCCGAGGCGCGCACCGGCCGCACCCCGGCCCAGTGCATGGCTGCCGAGCGGCTGCGCATCGAGAGCGCGCTGCAGTCGGCCGGCCGCGACGTGCGCCGCATCGTGCTGGACGAGCGCGGCAGCGCGCGCAGCACCGCGCAACTGGCCGAGCGCCTGCGCGGTTGGCGCGATGAGGGCCGCGACGCTGCCTTCGTCATCGGCGGGCCCGATGGCCTGGACCCCGCGCTGCGCGAGACTGCGCCTGAATCGCTGCGCCTGTCGGACCTCACGCTGCCCCATGCCTTCGTGCGCGTGATGCTGGCCGAGGCGCTGTACCGCGCCTGGTCGCTGTCCACCGGTCACCCCTACCACCGCGAGTAGCGGCCGCGCCCGGATGCACGCTTTCGTCTATCTCGCATCGCAAAGCCCGCGCCGTGCGCAGTTGCTGCAGCAGCTGGGCGTGGCGCACCGGCTGCTGCTGCCCGACGCCGACGAAGACGCCGAGGCGCTGGAGGCCGAACGCCGCGGTGAGGCGCCCCTGGCCTACGTCGAGCGCGTCACCCGCGCCAAGCTGCGGGCGGCGCGCCTGCGACACGCGGCGCAGGGCCTGCCCGCGGCGCCGATCCTGACGGCCGATACCACCGTGGCGCTGGGCCGGCGCATCCTGGGCAAACCGCGGGACGCGGCCGAGGCCGGCGACATGCTGCGCCGCCTGGCCGGCCGCACGCACCGCGTGATCACCAGCGTGGCCGTGGCGGCCGCCGGGCCGCGCGCGGTGGCCAGGCTGGCCACCAGCGTCTCGGCGGTACGCGTGGCGGCCCTGACCGAGCCGCAGATCGCCGCCTACATCGCCAGCGGCGAGCCCTTCGGCAAGGCCGGCGCCTACGCCATCCAGGGCCGCTTTGCCGAATGGGTGCAGCGCATCGACGGCAGCCACAGCGGCATCATGGGCCTGCCACTGTTCGAGACAGCCGAGCTGCTGCGCCGCGCTGGCGTGGCGCGCGCGGGCTCGCTCTAGACTCGGCGCCATGGCCGGTCAAGACATCCTCATCAACTGGGCCCCGCAGGAGACGCGGGTGGCGGTGGTCGAGAACGGCGCCGTGCAAGAGCTGCACGTCGAGCGCACGCTCGAGCGCGGCTCGGTGGGCAACGTCTACCTGGGGCGCGTGGCGCGGGTGCTGCCGGGCATGCAGAGTGCCTTTGTCGAGGTCGGCCTGGAGCGCGCAGCCTTCCTGCACGTGGCCGACCTGATCAGCAACGCCGGCCCGCGCAGCGAGCAGCCGCTGCCGCCGATCGAACGCCAGGTCTTCGAAGGCCAGACGCTGACTGTGCAGGTGATCAAGGACGCCATCGGCACCAAGGGCGCGCGGCTGACGACGCAGGTCAGCATCGCCGGACGCATGCTGGTCTTCCTGCCGCATGACAACCACATCGGCATCAGCCAGAAGATCGGCTCGCATGAGTTGCGCGAGGCGCTGCGCGAGCGCATGCACCGACTGGTGGGCGAACAAGGCGGCGGCTTCATCCTGCGCACCAATGCCGAGGAAGCCACCGACGAGGAGCTGGCCGACGACATCGCCTACCTGCGCAAGGCCTGGGCGACCATTCGCGAGCGCGCGCAGAGTTCGCCGCCGGGCAAGCTGCTGCACCAGGACCTGAGCCTGGCGCAACGCGTGCTGCGCGACTTCACGGGCGAGTCCACGCAGTGCATCCGTATCGATTCACAACAGCAGTTCGATGCGCTCAGCGCCTTCGGCGCCGGCTTCATGCCGCGCGCGGTGGGCAAGCTCGAGCTGTACCGCGGCGAGCGGCCGATCTTCGACCTCTTCGGCATCGAGGAAGAGATCGCGCGGGCGCTGGGCCGGCGGGTCGACCTCAAGAGCGGCGGCTATCTGATCATCGACCAGACCGAGGCGCTGACCACGGTGGACGTGAACACCGGCGGCTATGTGGGCGCGCGCAACTTCGACGACACGATCTTCAAGACCAACCTCGAAGCCGCCGGCGCGATGGCGCGCCAGCTTCGCCTGCGCAACCTGGGCGGCATCATCATCGTCGACTTCATCGACATGGTGCGCGAAGAGCACCAGCAAGCCGTGCTGGCCGAGTTGCGCAAGCAGCTTGCGCGCGACCGCACCCGCACCACCATCAGCGGCTTCACGCAGCTGGGTCTGGTGGAGATGACGAGAAAGCGCACGCGCGAGAGCCTGGCGCACATGCTGTGCGAACCCTGCCCCACCTGCGAGGGCCGCGGCCAGGTGAAGACCGCGCGCAGCGTGTGCTACGACATCCTGCGCGAGATCCTGCGCGAGGCGCGCCAGTTCGACCCCAAGGAGTTCCGCGTCATCGCCAGCGCCAGCGTGGTGGAGATGCTGCTCGACGAGGAGAGCGTGCACCTGGCTGGCTTGAGTGAGTTCATCGGCAAGCCGATCTCGCTGAGTGCCGAGGCGACGATGAATCCGGAGCAATACGACATTGTTCTGATGTAGCCCTTCGCTGCGTCTGACCTTGAAGCGGCACTTGCCCTTCGCGGATGCCGTGCAGTTGCATGAGCTTCTGCACCTGTTCCTTGCCCACCCGGATGCCCCGTGCCAGCAGTTCCTTCCCCGTGCGCGGCCAGCCGTAGCCGCCGTGCGTTTCAGCGTGGATGACCTTGTGTGCACCAGTAGCGCGTCGTCGCTGAAATGGCGCCGCTGCGCTGCGCTGGCAAGGGGTACGAAGTGCTCGTGGTGCCCCCGCGCGCCTGCTCGGCCCGCAGCCGGCTGATCTCCATCTGCTCGGCACTCACGACCTTGCTGTCAGCGCCTTTGGGCTTGCCGGGGACAAGGTCAGTCAGCGGATCAGCGCGTCGATCGCCGCGCGGCCCAGGCCCACCTTGTCATAGTGGGCGCGGCACATCGCGAGGTAGTCGTGGACATCGAAGTGGCCGTTCGAGGCGCCGTTTTCATCCAGCCAGATCAGCGGGCCCTTGACGATGAAGAACACGCGCATCGGCTGCGGGTCTTCGTAGGCGACCAGGGTGTGGCCTTCGCCCGGCGTCTCGTAGACGAAGTCGCCGGCGGTGGCGACCCAGTCGTGCTCGAGGTAGCCCCACTTGCCCGAGATCGTGTAGGCAAACACCTCGTGCGGGTGGTAGTGCCGGTTCACGAGGCCGGCGCTCTTGGCCATCAAGACATCGCACCACCGGTTCTCTGACGGCGATATCCACAGCGGGCGGGACGAGACCGTCTCGGTGAACGGCACGTAGTAGCGCTCGTCGTCCGTCGGTGCGTTGGCGATGTACGCCTCGGGCCTGGCGTCGGGCTTGAACACATCGGCGATCGGCTTGAGGTCTCGCCAGAACTCGGTCTTCATGACGGCAGCCATGCGGGTCTCCTGTTCAGTGTGAGGCCGGCCGGTGGGCCGCGTTGCGCGGTCGCCTTGCGGCCGACTTCTTAGCGTAGTGCAAGAGCGGGCTGCACGCTTGACTAAACTGGACGGGTGAGTTGACCCGTTCGGACAGGCGAACCCGGGCAAGCACGAGGAGATGCCCATGCCCGCGACCCACCTGGCGCCCACGGCCGAGGTCTCGACCGACTGCGTCGCGCCGCAGCACCGGCTGGCCTACTACGAGGCCTACAACGCCCAGCGGCTGGTCGGGCTGCGCTGCTCGACGCTGGACGCCACGCGCCTGCACGCCCACCAGCGGCACTTCGATCTCGGCGTGGCCCGGATCACCGACGTCTCGGGCAGCAGCCGCCTCATCGAGCGCACGCGCGAACTGGTGCGCAGCCACCCGAAAGATGCCGTCTTCGCCTGTCTGCTGATGCAGGGCGAGGCCTGCTTCCTGCAAGCGGGCCGCGTGGTGCCGCTTTCGGCCGGCGACGCCGTCGTCTACTCGACCGATGTCCCTTACCTGTATGCGTTCGGCAGCGAGATGCGCCAGGTGATCGTCGCCACCGATGCCGCGCGGCTGAGTGGCGACGCCTGGCGCGACCGGCTGCGCGAGCCGCTGAAGCTCGACGCCCGGCTCGGCGCGACGCGACTGCTGGCCAGCGCGCTGCGCTCGACCGCCGTCGGCTTCCTCGACCGGCCGCTGGCCGAACGGGCGCGCGACACCGCCCGACGCGCGCGCGGGCTGATCGACGCGCTGGTGCAGCCGCCGCACGCAGCGGGCGGGGTGACCGCAGGCGGCGGCCTGGTGCTGGTGATGCACGCCGAGCAGTACATCGACCAGCACCTGGGGCGGCCGGAACTCGACGCGGAGGCGGTCGCCCGCGCGGTCGGCCTGTCGCTGCGCCACCTGAACCGCCAGTTCGCGATCCGCGGCGAGTCGGTGACGGACTGCCTTTGGCGGATGCGCCTGGAGCGGGCCCGCACGGCGCTGGCCGATCCGCGGCTGCAGCGGGTGACGGTGGCCGAGATCGCGCACCGGCACGGCTTTGCGAGCGCCGCGCACTTCTCGCGCGCGTTCCGCCGCCGCTTCGGCGCCCGGCCGACCGAGCACCGCGCCATGACGCCGCCCGCCCGCCACTGAGGCGCTGGTCGCGCTTCTGCCGCGCGCCGGGTCAGGGCGCCGCGGGCAACTCTCGCGCCGCGGGCAGGCCGGGCAGGCCGGTGGCGGCGCGCACCGCGTTGAGCACCGCACGCGCCACCACTTCAGCGGCCAGCACGCCCAGCACCGTCATGTCGCCGCTGCGGCCGCTGGTGCCGGTGGCCAGCGCGAACAGCGCGTCGCCATCGGCCATCGTGTGCACCGGATGGATGGTGCGCGCCAGTCCGTCGTGCGCCATCGTCGCCAGCTTGTTGGCCTGCGCCTTGGTGAGTTGCGCGTCGGTCGCGATGACGCCAATCGTCGTCGCCATGCCGGCGATGGCGCGCGGTGGCAGTTCACCGGCCAGGATCGCCCGCACCGCGCTGCGCGGCCGGCCGCTGGCGTCGCGGGTGCCGGCGATGACGTCGCCGCTGTCGGGGTCGAGCACGTCGCCGGTCGGGTTCACCGCAACCAACGCCGCCACGGTGAACGTGCCCAGCGTGATCGACGCGCTGCCGATGCCGCCCTTCATCGCCTGCTCGATGCCGAACAGCTTGCCCACCGTCGCGCCGGCGCCGGCGCCGACGCTGCCTTGCGCCGGCGCCTGGGCCGAGGCCGCCTCGCACGCGGCGTAGCCGGCACTGGCATCCGGGCGGACGCGGCCGTCGCCGACCCACAGATCGAACAGCACCGCCGCCGGCACGATGGGCACCACCTGGCCGCGCACATCGGCGCCATGGCCGCGCTCTTCGAGCCAGCGCATCACGCCGCCGGCCGCGTCCAGGCCAAAGGCGCTGCCGCCGGTCAGCAGCACTGCCTGCACCTGCTCGATCAGGTTGTCCGGACGCAGCAGGTCGGTCTCGCGCGTGCCCGGCGCGGCACCGCGCACGTCGACGCCGCAGACGGCACCGGGCAGGCACAGCACCACGCTGCAGCCGGTGGGCCGGCGCGGGTCGGTGAAGTGGCCGACCTGCAGGCCGGCGACATCCGTCAGGGCGCCCGCATGCAGGCCATCGGCCTCGGGCTTCACACCACCGCCTTGCGGGGCCACTGCGGCTTGCGCGTCGTCAGCTGAACACGCCGGCCGTGTCCTGCATGCGGTCGCTGACCTCGCCCAGGTGGTGCAGCGTGTCGCCGAAGGCCATCTCCAGCATCGTCAGCCGCTTGAAGTAGTGGCTGGCGACGTACTCGTCGGTGACGCCGATGCCGCCGTGCAGCTGGATGCACTGCTGGCCGACGTAACGCATGCTCTGGCCCAGCTGCACCTTGGCCTGGCTGAGCGCGCGGCGGCGCTGCGGCGCCGGCTCGCCCAGCTTCAGGCTGGCGAAGTAGCTCATCGAGCGGCCCAGCTCGAGCTGCATCTTCACGTCGGCCATGCGGTGGCGCAGCGCCTGGAAACTGGCGATCGCCACGCCGAACTGCTTGCGCGTGTTCATGTACTCAACCGTCAACCCGACCAGCCGGTCCATCAGCCCCACCGCTTCGGCGCAGGTGGCGGCGATGCCGATGTCCACCGCGGTCTGCAGCGCCATGTGGCCATCGACGCAGATCAACTCGGCCCGGGCATCGGCCAGCACGAGTTCGGCCGCGCGGGCGCCGTCCTGCGTGGGGTAGCCGCGCAGCTGGGCCGCGGAACGTTCGACCAGGAACAGCGCAAGGCGGCCGTCGTGCAGCGCCGGCACGATGAAGGCATCGGCCTCGTCGCCCGCAGGCACCAGGCTCTTGGCGCCGCTGACGGCCCAGCCCGCGGCGCTGTGCCGGGCCGACGCCGTGACCTGATCCCAGCGGTAGCGCGCGCGGCGCTCTTGCAGGGCAGGGATCACCAGCGCGCTGCCGTCGGCCAACCGCGGCAACCACGACGCCTGCAGTTCGCCCGGGGCTGCCGCCAGCAGCGCGGGGCTGAGCAGCGCGCCATGCGCGAAGGGGGCGTTGACCAGGCCGCGGCCGAGTTCTTCGGCCACCACCATTGCCTCGATCGCGCCGAAGCCCAGGCCGCCGTGTGTTTCGGGCGCGGCCAGCCCGGTCAGGCCCAGTTCGGCCAGTTCGGTGTAGACCGCCCGCGTGTGTCCGCCGGCCTTGGCCAGCGTGTGTCGGCGCTCGAACGGGAAGCCCTTGTCGACCCAGCGCCGCACCGCGTCGCGCAGCGAACTCTGGTCTTCGGTGAATTCAAAGTCCATCTTCAGCTCCCCAGAACCGTCTGCGCGACGATGTTGCGCTGCACTTCGTTGCTGCCGCCGTAGATGGTGGTCTTGCGCATGTTGAAGAAGGTGCCCGCCAGCGGCGCCAGATGCGCAGCGCCGACATGCTCGCCCTGCCAGCCGGCGTCCATCGCCTCGTGCACGAAGGCGCGGCTGAAAGGGCCGCCCACCAGCATCATGAGTTCGCTGTAGCGCTGCTGGATCTCGCTGCCGCGGATCTTCAGCAGGCCCGCCACCTCCAGGCTCTGCTTGCCGCTGGTCTCGGCGCTGAGCACCCGCAGCACCATCATTTCGAGCGCCACGATGTCCACTTCGAGCAGCGCGATCTGGTCACGCAGCCGCTGGTCGTCGTAGACGCCTTCGGCCCTGGCGATGCGTTTCAGACGTTCAAGCTCACGCTTGGCGCGGTTCACGTCGGCGATGTTGGTGCGCTCGTGCGCCAGCAGGTGCTTGGCGTAGGTCCAGCCCTTGTTCACTTCGCCGATCAGGTTCTCTGCCGGCACTTCGACGTTGTCGAACCAGACCTCGTTGACCTCGGGCTCGCCGTCCAGCAGCACGATCGGCCGCACCGTGATGCCGGGGCTCTTCATGTCGATCAGCAGGAAGCTGATGCCGGTCTGCGGTTTGCCTTCGCTGCTGGTGCGCACCAGGCAGAAGATCCACTCGCCGTACTGGCCCAGCGTGGTCCAGGTCTTCTGGCCGTTGACGACGAAATGGTCCCCAACCAGTTCAGCCTTGCACTTCAGGCTCGCCAGGTCCGAGCCCGCGCCCGGCTCGCTGTAGCCCTGGCTCCACCAGACCTCGCCGCTGGCGATGCCGGGCAAAAAGCGCTGCTGCTGCTCGGCATTGCCGAAAGCCATGATCACCGGCGCCACCATCACCGGGCCGAAAGGCACCACGCGCGGCGCGCCGGCCAGTGCGCATTCTTCTTCGAACAGGTGCTTTTGCACCGCGTTCCAGCCCGGGCCGCCAAACTGCTGCGGCCAGCCCCAGCCGAGCCAGCCCTGCTTGCCCAGGATGCGCGCCCAGCGCTGCATGTCGTCGCGCGTCAGCCGCATGGCGGCGTGCACCTTGCGGCTGATGTCGGCGGGCAGGTTGGCCGCCACCCATTGGCGGATCTGCTGGCGAAAAGCCAGCTCGTCAGGGGTGAAGTTCAGATCCATCGGCATCGATCTCCAGCGTGGACACGCTTTTTAGCACGGTCGTTCGATTCTGCGCTGTCACTGCCACGACACGCCGGTGCCGCGCAGGGCGGTTCAGCGGGGCACGAGGCGCATCACGTCGGCCTCGCGCCGCATCTGGAAGCGCGACAGGAAGCTGTTGCCCAGCAGCACCTGGGGCATCGCCGCCGGCACCACGATGGCGGCCACGTTGACGATCTCGACCTCGCCCACGCGCACGCGCGCCAGCGAGACGGTGTGCGACTCGACGTTTCCGTTGGCGGTCTGCACCAGCCCGGGCTGGCCGCGCTGCCAGTCGATGCCCAGGCGCTGCGCCTCTTCGCGGCCGAGCGTGATCAGCGTCGCGCCGGTGTCCACCATGAAGCGTGCGGCCCGTCCGTTGATGCTGCCGCTGGCGACGAAGTGGCCGCCCGGGCCGCCCGGGATGACGATCTCGCGCGCCGCGCTGGCCGCGTCTGGCGCGCTGCCCACGCTGGCCGGCGTGGCGCCGCTGCGCAAGAGCAGCACGCGGCCATCGCGCTCGACCTGCGCCTCACCGGCCTCCAGCCGCAGCAGACGCACGCCGCGAACGCGCTCGCCGACAGCCAGCGTCTGCGGCTGGCCGTCGATCATCAGCAGCGCCTTGCTGCCCATGTGGCCGGCCAGCGACACGCTCTGCGCTGCTGCAGGCAACACGGTAGCGGCCAGCAGCGCCAGGCCAGCGGCCCGCACGATCCGCGCCGCGCGCATCAGTCGCGGAAGTTGGTGAAGGTCAGCGGCATCTCGGCCGCCTCGCGCCGCAACAGCGCGATGGCGGCCTGCAGGTCATCGCGCTTGGTGCCGCTGATGCGCACCACGTCGCCCTGGATGGCGGCCTGCACCTTCATCTTCGAGGCCTTGATGGCGGCCTGCAGCTTCTTCGCCGAGTCGCTGTCGATGCCGGTCTTCACCGGCACCGGCTGCTTCATCTTGTCGCCGCCGACCTTCTGCCGCGGCGGGCTGAAGTCGAGAAAGCGCACGTCCAGCCCGCGCTTGGTGCACTTGGCCAGCCGCAC
>JBBQOR010000031.1:0-10526 GCA_038331055.1 Burkholderiales bacterium | reverse complement strand
GTGACCACCAGCACGGTCGGCGCGGTGGGCGAGCCGATGTCGCCGTCGCTGTCGAGCTGCAGGTCACCGGTCACCCAGAGCGGCCGTCCCGGGTGCAGCGAAGCCGCGGTGCGCAGCGTGCCGGCGCTGCAGTCGACCGTGCAATCGAAGACCAGCGCCGAGGGCTGCCGGCGGTAGGTCTCCGGGCGCATGCCGAAAACATTGGCGAAGCGCCGGTCGGCCGTCGGCGCGGACAGCGTGCTGTCGGCGTCGAGCACGGTCGGCGCGGTCGGGGCGCCGGGCACCGAGCTGAGCACCAGGTCGGTGGCGTCGACCGTCCCGCCGGCATTGACGGTGATGCCGTTGGTCGCCGGGTCGGTGTTCGACACCCGCAACGCGCTGCCGGCGACGAGGTCGATCGTGCCCCCCGACGTCAGCGCGGCGGCGGGCGGTGTGAACAGGCCCGACTTGAGCGCGACGACCTGGCTGATGGTGGCCGTGGCGAGGCCGGCCCCGACCGTCGTGCCGCTCAGGCAGCCCTCGACTGCTGCGGTGCAGCCAGTGACAGCCACCCGCACCATGCCGGCCTGCCCGACCCCGAAGAGGCGCACGCGGAAGGCCGGGAACGAACCGGGGCCCGCCGTGGCGGTCAACACGTCCAGACTGTTCGTCGGACAACTGCAGGACCAGCCGCTGGCGGTTCGTGAGCAGCCGGGCAACAGGGGCAGTGTGGACGCGCCCGATACATAGCTGCGCGGTGTGAGCGTCCCGTTGGCGTTGAAGGTGAGGTAGCGCTCGCGGAAGCTGGTGTCCGCCGCGACCGCGCTGCCTGCGCAGGCGGCCGTCACTCGGCCGGAGTTGAGCATCGACAGGGCCCACTCCAGACCGGCTTCCGCGGCCTCGAAGGCCTGGGTGGATCGGTACTGGTTGACCGAGATGCGCTGCTCGAAGATCAGGTTGCGGCTGGCGTAGGCGGCCACCAGCGAGACCAGGAAGAACAGCACCATCACCACCATCAACGCCGCTGCGCCGCGTTGCGCGGTTCGGCGTGAGGATGCGCCGGCAGGTGCGGTGCATGCGATGCGCGCGCTCATGCCGGGCAGCTCCCGGTGATGAGTTCGTTGCGCACACGAGCGCTGCTGCGGACGCTGCGTCGCACAGCGGAGTCGGTCACGGCGGTGCCGTCGATGAAGACATTGACCACCCGCACAGTGGCCACCGGCCAGCAGGCCTGCGGACCACCGGGGCCGGTGCAGTCCTTCGGGCAGGTCATCGTCGTAGTGGCTACGGTGTCGAGTTCGACGCGCAGCTCGGTCACGTTCAACGTCGTCCCATCGGTCAGGGCCTGCCAGCCACCACCGCCCAGAAAAGTCTCGATGACCGCGCCATTGAGGCGGAAGCCGCGCGTTTCGGCGGCGGACGCGGCGTTGTCTTCGAGGAACTCGAGCGCTTCGGTCGCCGACGAGTAGGCAAAGCCGACCTCGGTGTTCGACGGCGAGGTCAGCGTGCTGTAGGCATTGACGATCGGCGTGGCCCCGGCCGTCCAGACGCCCTGGCGTGCGCGGGCCCAGTAGCCACTGCGGCGCACCTCGCGCACGATGATGTCGGCGGTCGCGCGCAGGTCCTGCTGAATCTGCGTTTCCAGCAACAGGCGCCTGTTGTCGGCCAACTGGGTCGCCACCAGCATGGTGGCAGCGGCGACGACGATCAGGCCGATCGCCACGCCGACCATCAGCTCGACCAGCGACAGGCCGCGTTGCCTTTGCCGCCGCTGCGTGCGGGGAGTCACGACGAGCATTGCGGCACCTGCCTGATCGAGCCGTCGGGCGAACACACGGTCGGGCGGCCGGACAGGCCGACGGTGGTGCGCAGCTGCCCACGACGCTCGCCGATCACTTCGGCGCGGAACTCGGCACTGCCACCGATGATGCCGGCGGCCGAATCGAACTCGACCACCACCGTCTGACCGGTGGGCGTACGCACCCGCACATCGGTGTTCAGCGGCACTTGCACGGTGCGCAGTTCTTCGAGTCCCGTGCACGCCGAGCCCGGCGTCAACGCGCAGTTGCAACTGCCCACCGTTCCCTGGATGTGGATCGTGTAGCAGGTCATCGACGCCGACGACCCGAAGCGAATGCGCACGTCCACGTTGCGCCGCACCGCCTCGCTGCGCGCAAACTGCAGATCGGTCACCAGTTCGGCGTTCACCGCCTGAACGCGCTGCGTGGCCAGCAAATCACGCATCGACGGGCCGACGAGCGACACCACCAGCGCAATCACCGCCACCACCACCAGAAGCTCGATCAGCGTGAAAGCACGGCTGCGGCGCATCATCGGGCCCAGCAGCGCAGCGCGTCGGCGTCGCTCGCCGTCCAATCGACGCTGGACGCGCCGGCGCCGTAGCGGATGTTGCCGCCGGTCATGCGCACGCCCAGCACGCGGCAGTTCGCATCCGAAGCCTGGCTGGTGCCGGTTTGCGCGGTGGCGGTCGCGGTGTAGCTGTTGGCGTCGGCGGCCGTGACCGCGATCGCGTAGTAGCCGGCGCCGGTGGTCGCGGGCAGACCCAGGCCGTTGGGCAGCGCGGTGGTCAGCTCGGTGGTGTAGGTCGAGGCGTTGGCGCGCCAGCGTTCCTGCGCCTGCTGCAGCTGCGACAGTGCCGCAATGCCCTCGGAACGCCGGTTCTTGCGGATCGAGTCCATGTAGATCGGCATCGCGATCGCCGTCAGGATGCCGACGATGGCCAGCCCGATCATCAGTTCGATCAGCGTGAAGCCGCGATGACGTTTGCGAGCGCCTTCGCGTTGGCATTGGCGCGCAGTGGACAGCAGGTGATCGCGGTTGGACATGGTGCGTCAATTATCACGAGCCGCCGCCGGCTGCGCAGTCCACGAGGGTGCCGTTGGTCGCCGCGCAGCGACCGTCCATCGCCCGCACCCGCGACCGCGGGGGGGTCAGCAGGCGCGGTAGCCGCGCAGCGCGGGTGCCGGCGAGCAAGTCCGGATGCGCCCCATCACGTTGACCACCTGGTGCAGCGCAGCGCCGCCGGCGGCCTGCACACGCAGCGTGGCGGTGGGGGTCACGGTGCCTCTGACCGGGTCGAACAGGATCGAGCGGCTGTTGGACACCACCCTCAGCGGCAGGTCGGGGCCGAAGTGCACGCTGCGCAGTGCCTCGGCGCCGGGCTGGCAGACGGGTGCGCCGCTGGCGCAGCTGCAGTCGCCTGCGCTGCCGCTGTGCACCACGTAGCAGCTGTGACCGTCGTCGCGCGTCTCGAAGCTCACCCGCAGGCCGGCATTGCGCGCCACGGCGGCGCTGCGGGCGAACTGCAGGTCGGTCTCGAGCTGGGCGGCCGCGCCTTCGAGGTGCATGCGCTCGCGCGCTTGCTGGAAGGAGGGTCCAACGAGGCCGCTGACGGCGGCCACCACCATCAGCACAGTGGCGGCTTCGATCAGCGTGGCACCGCGCTGGCGCTGGCCGGTCAGGGTGCGGTAGGGCTGCTTCATGGTGATCGCTCCTGGGTGCGTGGTGGGTTCGGAACCCGGTGATCGCACTGTAGGAACGGCGCTGGCGCGGCGCTTCCCCTGCGTGGGGGCGGCGACTGGCGCTCTGGCGGGGGGGGGCGTGGCCTACCCCCGGAGGGGGGGGCGGGGCGCCAATCAGATGTCGCGAATGAGTTGCCGGAAGGCGTCGACGTCCTCGAACTCGCGATAGACCGAGGCGAAACGAACGTAAGCCACCTTGTCGATGCGCTTCAACTCACGCATCACCAGTTCGCCCAGCCGCGCGCTGGGCAGCTCGCGCGCGCCGCTGGCCAGCAGCTTCTCCTGGATGCGCTCGATCGCGGCGTCGACCACCTCGACGCTGACCTGGCGCTTGCGCAGCGCCAGCCCCATCGAGGCGCGCAGCTTGGCGGGGTCGAACTCGACGCGTTCGCCCGACTTCTTCACCACCATCGGCATGCTGATCTCAGGCCGCTCATAGGTGGTGAATCGCTTCTCGCAATGCAGGCACCGGCGGCGCCGCCGAACCACGCCGCCCTCGTCTGAATCGCGGGTCTCGACGACCTGGGTCTCGTCGTGACTGCAGTAAGGGCAGTGCATGGAGCGGCGGCCTGTGCGGGTCAGCGCGCCAGATGCGTCGGGAAGGCCGGGCCGCCGTCGGCGCTCACCGGTAGACCGGGAAGTCGCGCGTCAGCGCGGCCACGCGTGTGCGCACCTCGGCGAGCCGTGCCTCGTCGTGCGGACGGTCCAGCACGTCGGCGATCAGATGGCCGGTCAGACCTGCCTGTTCGATACCGAAGCCGCGGGTCGTCATCGCCGGGCTGCCCAGCCGGATGCCGCTGGTGACCATCGGCTTCTGCGGGTCGTTCGGGATGCCGTTCTTGTTGCAGGTCATGTGCGCCAGGCCCAGCACCGCCTCGGCCTCCTTGCCGGTCAGGCCCTTCGGCCGCAAGTCCACCAGCATCACATGGCTCTCTGTGCGCCCGCTGACGATGCGCAGTCCGCGCTCGATCAGCGTCTCGGCCAGCACGCGCGCGTTGTTGATCACCTGCTGCTGGTAGACCTTGAAGCCGGGCTGCAGCGCCTCGTGGAAGGCGACCGCCTTGGCCGCAATCACGTGCATCAGCGGCCCACCCTGCAGGCCGGGGAAGACCGCGCTGTTGATCTTCTTGGCCATCGCCTCGTCGTTCGTCAGCACCACGCCGCCGCGCGGGCCGCGCAGGCTCTTGTGCGTGGTGCTCGTGACCACGTCGGCGTGCGGTAGCGGGTTGGGGTAGACGCCCGCGGCGATCAGCCCGGCGTAATGCGCCATGTCGACCAGGAACCACGCGCCAACCGCCTTGGCCACGCGGGCAAAACGCTCGAAGTCGATGCGCAGGCTGTAGGCGCTGGCGCCGGCGATGATCAGCTTGGGCTTCGTCTCGTGCGCCAGTCGCTCCATCGCGTCGTAGTCGATCGCCTCGTTCGCGTCGAGCCCGTAGCTGACCACCTTGAACCACTTGCCGCTCATGTTCAGCGGCATGCCGTGCGTCAGGTGGCCGCCTTCGGCCAGGCTCATGCCCATGATGGTGTCGCCGGGCTGCAGCAGCGCGAAGAACACCGCCTGGTTGGCCTGCGAACCCGAGTTGGGCTGGACGTTGGCGTAGCCGGCACCGAACAATTGCTTCAGGCGCTCGATGGCCAGCGTCTCGACCACGTCCACATGCTCGCAGCCGCCGTAGTAGCGCCGGCCGGGGTAGCCCTCGGCGTACTTGTTGGTCATCTGCGAGCCCTGCGCGGCCATCACCGCGGGGCTGGCGTAGTTCTCCGAGGCGATGAGCTCGATGTGCTCTTCCTGGCGGCGGTCTTCGGCCGCGATGGCGGCCCAGACTTCGGGGTCGACTAGAGCGATGGTGGAGCGTGAGCGTTCGAACATCGTGGTCCTTGGCAAGAGGGGGTCTGTGCGCGCGCTGCGGCGGCCTTCGGCCCCGACGCTCGAGCGTGCAGCCGAAGCCTACATGAGGTCAGCGGCGCAGGAGGGCGACGCGCTCGGCTTCGGCGGCGATCGCATCCGGTGCGCCGGGCGTCGGCGCGGCCTCGCTCTCGCGGATGGCTGGCGCAGCGGCAGGCAGCGCGGGCCTCGAATTCACCGGCACGCCGTGTCCGTCGGCCACGCGCTTGAGAAAGGACTGTTCGGCCAGCACGCGGGCAGCGTAGCCGTTGTCGTCACCGAGCAGCGCCGCGCCGACGTAGTGGCGAAGCCCGGCTTCCACGCTGCCGGCGCGCGCGATGCACTCCTTGAGCACCTGCACGCCCACGCGCAGGTTGGCCACCGGGTCGAAGGCCGCGTGGTTGCCGCCGAAAGCCACGTACTTGTCGTCGTGCACCCGCGTCATCACCTGCATCAGCCCTTGCGCGCCGACCGGGCTCTGCGCGAAGGGGTTGAAGCTGGACTCGACGGCCATGATGGCCAGGATCAGGGTCGGATCCAGCCCGGCGCGCTGCCCCAGGTTCCAGGCCTCCTGCACCAGACGGCCGATGGGCTCGGGCGCCACCTTGTAGCGACGCGACAGCCACACCGCCACGGCGGATTGGCTGCGCGGCAGTTGCTGCAGATCCAGTGCGGTGGCGCGGCCGACGGCCTCGGGCTCGGCTACCGACGGCAGCAGGTTGCCATCGGCCTCGGCGCGCGCCTCATGGCGCAATTGAAGCCACTCGAGCGCGGCCACCTCGACATGCTGGCGAAGGTCGGCACGGCCGCCGGCAAAGATCAGCGCGGCCACCACCGCCAGCCCGACCAGTGCAAGGGCGTTGTGGCTGATCTCCAGCATGCCGTGGCCCACGTCGCGCAGAAAGACATTCAGCGATTGCACCGTGGCGCGGCGCGCCTGGTTCAGCGCAGCTAAGGTTGTCATCGTTTCTCCATCATCGGCCAGGGCGCTGCATCGCACAGGGCGCTGGCCATAATCGATCCAACCGCGCGAGCCAAAAGGCCGCAAGCTGGGCGGCGTCGTGGGTTGGATCGGAAGGCGCCCCGAGATTCGAGGCGGCCGGGTTTACCCGATTTGGCGGATTCTAGGAAGCCGAAGTATATCGGTCAAGAATAACGAAATGCATGTACATGACTGGCGGTTATGAAATACGGCGATCTGCGCGACTTCATCGGGCAACTCGAGCGCTTGGGCGAACTGCAGCGCGTTTCCGAATCGGTGTCGCCGCGGCTCGAGATGACGGCCATCGGCGATCGCGTGCTGCGCGCCGGCGGGCCGGCGCTGCTGTTCGAGAACCCCACCGGCCACCACCTGCGCTGTCTGACCAACCTCTTCGGCACCACACGGCGGGTGGCGCTGGGCATGGGTGCGGAGTCTCTTGACGAATTGCGTGATGTCGGCCGCCTGCTGGCGCGGCTCAAGGAGCCCGAACCGCTGCGTGGGTTGAAGGACGCCGGACGGTTGTTTCAGATGGTCAAGTCGGTGTGGGACATGAAGCCCTCGGTGCAGCGCTCGGCACCTTGCCAGGCCGAGGTGTTCGAGCAGGGTGATGTCGATCTGGCGCGGCTGCCGGTGCAGACCTGCTGGCCGGAAGACGCCGGGCCGCTGATCACGTGGGGCCTGGTCATCACGCGCGGCCCGCAGACGGTGGCGCAGCCGCGGTTGCGGCAGAACTTGGGCATCTACCGCCAGCAGGTGATCGGGCCGCGCGAGGTGATCATGCGCTGGCTGGCGCATCGCGGTGGCGCGCTCGACTTCCGCGAGTTCGCGCTCGCCAACCCGGGCCGGCCGTTCCCGATCGCCGTGGCGCTGGGTGCCGACCCGGCCACCATCTTGGGCGCCGTGACCCCGGTGCCCGACACGCTGAGCGAGTACCAGTTCGCCGGTCTGCTGCGCGGCAGCCGCACAGAACTGGTCGACAGCGGCGTCGGCGAGGGCACGCTCAAGCTGCAGGTGCCGGCCAGCGCGGAGATCGTGCTGGAGGGCTACATCCCGCCGGCCGAGCCGGGCTTCGAGGGCCGCTCGGCGCATGGCGTGCCGTTGAAAGAGAAGGGCGGCTTCCTGCACGCGCTGGAAGGCCCGTTCGGCGACCACACCGGCTACTACAACGAGCAGGACTGGTTTCCGGTGCTGCGTATCGAGCGCCTGACGCAACGCCGCGAGCCGATCTATCACAGCACCTACACCGGCAAACCGCCGGACGAGCCGGCGATCCTGGGCGTGGCGCTGAACGAGGTCTTCGTGCCGATCCTGCAGAAGCAGTTCCCGGAGATCGTCGACTTCTACCTCCCGCCCGAAGGCTGCAGCTATCGCCTGGCGGTGATCTCCATCAAGAAGGCCTACCCCGGCCACGCCAAGCGGGTGATGTTCGGCCTGTGGAGCTTTCTGCGCCAGTTCATGTACACCAAGGTCATCATCGTCACCGACGACGACGTCGACATCCGCGACTGGAAGGAAGTGATCTGGGCGTTGACCACGCGCATGGACCCGGTGCGCGACACCACGCTGGTGGAGCACACGCCGATCGACTACCTCGACTTCGCCTCGCCGGTAAGCGGGCTGGGCGGCAAGATCGGGCTGGACGCCACCAACAAGTGGCCCGGTGAAACGACGCGCGAGTGGGGCCGCACGATCACCATGGATGCGGCCGTGGATGCGCAGGTCGACGGCATCGTCGAACGGCTGCTGGCCGGCGGTGCAGCGCCGTGAGCGTGACCAGCCCGCCGCCGTGGGTCGAGATCGCCGGCATCAGGCTGGTGCCGCCGCCCGATGTGGACGCCGCAGTGCTGGCCGCGATGCAATCCGGCCGCTACGAAGAGCCCGAGATGCGTGCGCTGGCGGCCACCTTGCGCGCCGACGACGTGGTGATGGAACTCGGCACCGGCATCGGGTTGCTGTCGGCCTGGTGTGCCCGGCGCATCGGCAGCGACCGCGTCTTCACCTTCGAGGCCAACCCCGAGCTCGAGGCGCAGATCCGCCAGACCTACCGGCTCAACGGCGTCAGCCCGCAACTGCAGATGTGCATGCTGACCGAGCATGAGGGCGAGCAGGAGTTCTTCATCCACGAGGCCTTCTGGGCGTCTTCGTCCGAACCCGGCGTGGGCACGGCGCGTGCGGTGCGCGTGCCGACGCTGCCGCTGAACGAGCAGATCCGCCGCATCGATCCCAGCGTGCTGGTGATGGACATCGAAGGCGGCGAGCACGCGCTGATGGCTTTCATCGATCTGCACCGCATCACCCGCGTGGTGGCCGAGATCCACGAGCGTCAGCTCGGCCGCGATCGTGTCGACGCGATCATGCGGCGCTTCTACGAGGCCGGCTTTCGCATCGACCGTGAGCTGTCGGCCTGGGAGGTGTGCTGCCTGGAGCGCCACCCGCAGGGCCCCGCCGCGCGTGTCCTCACGCTGGACGAGTTCACCGAAGGCCCTTGGCGGCTGGGCACGCACTGGTGCGTGCCGCACCTGGATACGCTGGCGACGCTGCTGCCGCCGGGCTGTCGCTATGCGATGGTCGACGGTGACCAATGGAGCAGCCTGCAGTTGTTGCCGCGTCGCACCCGCACGCCCTTTGTCGAGCGGGACGGCCAGTTCTGGGGCGCGCCTGAAGACGACGCGCAGGCGCTGCAAGAGCTCGAACGGCAGCGCTCGCTCGGGCTTCAGTTCCTCGTGTTCGGCGGCACCGAGATGTGGTGGCTCGATCACTACACTGCCCTGGCGCAGCGCCTGCACGGTCAGTACCGCCTGATCGCGCGGCACGAAAGTCTGGTCGTATTCGCGTTGTAGACCCGCTGTAGACCCGCTGTAGACCGGCTGTCGGGAAAACCTTGCGGACGCGAGCCGATCGGCGTAATGTGCAGGCGTCTGCACTGCAGGCAACACCGACGGCGCAATCATTGCGCGTCAGGGGCCCCGGATCTCATCGATCCGGAGCCTCACGGCGACTCTGTCGCCTGCCCCTGCGGGCCGCAAGGTACGCAGGGGCGATTTCTTTCTGGGCTTTGGCTTCAGCTTCAGCCTGCGGCCTGCGCGGGCCTGTGCAGCGTGCGTATGGGCCCAGCCAGCCACAGACACCCCCGCCTTCGGTCGAGGTACCACGGATTGACATGGATCAATTCGCCCCCTAGTCTTTCTAGCAGATACGCCGTATCGAATAGCGAGATGCGTTCGCTGTCATCCATAAAGGAAAATAGCCATGGAGCCAACCTCACCTCACGGTATCCGGCGTAGGCAGATATGCACAACGCTGGCACTGGCCGTTAGTGCCCTGGCGGCCGTTCCCGCGAACACGCGCGCACAGGGCGCCTACCCGGCCAAGCCGATCAAACTGTTGCTCTCGTTCCCCCCGGGCGGCGTCACGGACCTAACGTTCAGGCGCGTTGCAGACCGCTTCCAAGCCATCACCGGCCAGACCATGATCGTCGAGAGTCGCCCCGGCCGTGGCGTGGCGTCGGGCCTTCTGGCCGCGGCTGATCCCGACGGCTACACCATCGGCATCGTCGGTCGCTCGCACCTTTCGCTGCACCACCAGCTCAAGGCTGGCCTGCCCTATCACCCGGTCGAAGGCTTGACCTGGATCTCCGGGATCGTCAGCTCGTGGTTCGGCCTGTACGTGTCGGCAACCTCCCCCTACAGGTCCGTGCAAGACGTTGTGTCCGCGGCCAAGGCCAAGCCAGGCGACGTGAAGTACGGCACCGCCTTTGGCCACGGCGGCTTGGCCCATGTGCCGATGGAGGAGTTCGCGCGCGCGGCCAACGTGCAGTTGCTGCACGTGCCTTTCAAGGGCGACAACGAGTCGGTCATCCAATTGATGCGCGGCGAGATCGACATGATCGTCGCCGGCGGCAGCGTGATGCCCTTCGTGCAGGACGGCAAGCTGCGGCTGATCGCGTGGCTGAACAACAGCCGCCACCCTGTGCTGACGCAAATCCCGACGCTGCGCGAGGCCGGCTTTCCGATCGAGATCAACGCTCTGGTGGGCGTGGGCGGGCCGAAGGGCATGAACCCCTCCCATGTGGCTCTGCTGGAACAGACCTTCAAACGCATCCTGGAAGAAAGGGACACGGTGGAGTTCCTGGACC